>CAVEVC010000108.1:0-9263 GCA_963618935.1 Clostridiales bacterium CCNA10
CCCCGCGCTCGTCGCCCACGCCACCGCCCTCGGCATCCGCAGCGTCATGGCCCCCTGCGGCATGCTCGTCACGGAGGAACGCCTCGGCGAGCTGAAGGCGGCCGGCGTGGCGGCCTGCTCCTTCTCGCTCGACGGCCCCGACGCCGCCACGCACGACGCCTTCCGGGGCGTCCCCGGCGCCTTCGCCAACGTGACGCGCGCCATGCGCATCGCCGCCGCCCTCGGCATGCCCTTCCAGGTGAACACGACCGTCTCCACGCTCAACCTCGGCCGCCTCGACGCCCTCTACGACGCCGCCGTGCGGCTCGGCGCCGCGAAGCTCGACCTCTTCTTCCTCGTCCCCGTCGGGCGCGGCAAGGACATCGCCCGCTACGCCCTCTCGCCCGAGCAGACGGACCGCGTGCTGGACTGGGCCTTCGCCAAGGCCGTGCAGGGCCCCCTCGCGATCAAGACGACCTGCTGCCCCTCCGCCCCCCGCCGCTGGGCGCAGTGGAAGCCCCTCCACGCGCCCGGCGCCGCGCTCCGCCCGCCCTGCGGCTGCCTGGGCGGACGCGGCTTCGCCTTCCTCTCGCACGTCGGCGACCTGCAGACCTGCGGCTTCATCGACACGCCCTGCGGCAACCTCCGCGACCACGCCTGCGACGTCCGCGCGCTCATCGCCGCCGCCGCCAACCCGCTCGGCGCCGCCGGCACCTGCCGCACAGCCTAGGCGGCGGGCGGGGCGGCCGCTCACCGCAGGTCGATGGACTTTCCCTTCGCCGCGTCGAGGGCGACGGGCTGGACGCGCCTGTAGATGCGCCCGAGCGCGTCGAGGCAGCGCGCCTCGCCCCGCCAGAGCGGCACAGGCCCGAGGCGCCGCAGAAGCGGCGCCGGGTCCGCCAGCGCGCCGCCGCGCGGCGGCGCGCCGTCCGCAATTTCATATGCCATCGGGGCCTCCTCCTCCGCCTCCGCCTCGGGCGGCACGAGGTCGTCGAGGTCGACGCCGCGCAGGGCGAGGAGCGTGGCGGGGTGGCGGGCGACCTCCTCGCCGAGGATGAGGAGCACGGCGACGAGGTGCTTGCAGGGGCGCGCCCAGTCGGGGCACGAGCAGCGCATCTTCACGTCCCAGAGCGTCCGCCCGTCCTCCGCCGTCCCGAGCGGCGCCGCGCGGGGGAAGAGCGGCACGCCCTCGGCGCGCAGCAGTTCCTCCACCTCCGTCGGCAGGTCGTCCGTCAGGAGGCGCGCGAGGAGCATCGGCGCCGCCTTCAGGGCCGCCGCCGCGCGGCCGCCCGCCGCGGCCGCCGTGAAGTCGAGCGAGACCCGGTAGGGCTGCGGACGCGAGCCCTGCACGGCCGCCTCGACGTGCGGCCCTTCCAGCACGAGGTCCGTCACCTGCCCCCCCACGGCATACTGCCGCCCCCGGCCGAGGCGAGGCCCGAGGCGCATCTCCTCCAGGGCGGCGATCCAGCGCCGCGCCCACCAGGCGGTGCGCACGAGCGTGCGGAGGTCCTGCGCGCGGATGCCGTGCGCCGTGCGCGCGACGCGCAGCGGATAGCGTTTCCGGCTCATGCCCCGTCCTCCTCATCCTCGGGCTCCTCGCCGTCCCCCGCCGACCGGTCGAGGCTGACGATCCGCTCGAAGGCGCGCGCGTCCATCCGCGCGAGGAACGCCTCGCCGCCCTCGACGACCTCGTCCGCGAGGTAGCGCTTCGATTCGAGGAGCGCGTCGATGTGGTCCTCCAGCGTCCCCGCGCAGATGAAGGTGTGGACGAAGACCGTCTTCGCCTGGCCGATGCGGTGGGCGCGGTCCGTCGCCTGGTTCTCGACGGCGGGGTTCCACCAGCGGTCGAAGTGGACGACGTGCGTCGCGCGCGTGAGGTTGAGGCCGAAGCCGCCCGCCCGCAGCGAGAGGATGAAGGCGTTCGGCTCGCGCGCCGCGTTGAAGGCGGCGATCTCGGCCTCGCGCTGGGCGGGGGCGAGCGCGCCGTGCAGGAACGGGAAGAGGCGGCCGAACGTCTCCTGGAGGTGCGCGCGGAGCATCCGGCCCACCTTCGCGTACTGCGTGAAGACGAGGCACGATTCGCCGTTCGCGAAGATCTCCGCGAGGAGCGCGTCGAGGCGGGCGAGCTTGCCTTCGCCGTCGCAGATCAATTTCAGCTCGGTGAGGAGCGCGAGGATGCGCCCGTGCGACGGCGCGTCCGCCGCCGCGTCCGCGCGGAAGGCCGCGAGCGCGTCCTCGTAGGCGCGGCGCTGCGCGGGCGCGAGCGGGCAGTACTCGCGCACCTCGCGCTTCGCGCCGAGTTCCGCCGCCACGCCGGGGTCCGTCTTCAGGCGCCGCAGCATGAACGGCTCGAGGATCCGCTTCAGCTTCGCCGCCGCGCCGCCGTGCGCGTCGTCGCGGATGGCGCGGGTGAACGCCTCGTCGAAGTCCTTCCGCGCGCCGAGGAGGCCGGGGTTGAGGCATTCCTCCAGCGACCAGAGGTCGGCCGCGCTGTTCTCGAAGGGCGTGCCCGTGAGGGCGATCTTCACGGGGACCTCCAGCGCGCGGGCGGCGCGGGCGGCGCGCGTGTCGGGGTTCTTGATCGTCTGCGCCTCGTCGAGGACGAGCGCGGAGAAGGTGGCGTCGGCGAAGTCGCGGAAGTCGCGGACGAGGAGCGAATACCCCGTCACCACCACGTCCGCCCCCCGGCACGCCTCGAGGAACGTCCCGCCCGCCGCGCGCGCGCCGCCCTGGTGGAGGAGCGTCCTCAGGCCCGGCGCGAACGCGCGGAGCTCGCGCACCCAGTTCGTCGTGACGGAGACGGGCGCGACGACGAGGGCGGGCGGCAGGGGCGCCTTCCCCCGCGCCGCCTCCCGCGCGTGGAGGAGGTAGGCGATCGCCTGCACCGTCTTGCCGAGGCCCATGTCGTCCGCCAGGCACGGCCCGAAGCCCCACTTCGCGAGGAAGGCGAGCCAGGACATCCCGCGCAGCTGGTAGTCGCGGAGCGTCCCCTTCAGGCCCTTCGGCGGCGGCAGCACGCGGAAGCGCTTCTCGCCGCGCAGTTCGTTGAGGAGCCCGCGCAGCCAGCCGTGCGCCTTCACCTGCGCGACGCGCAGGCGCCCCGCGCGCCCCGTCCCGAGCGCGAAGGAGACGGCCTCGGGGACCGTGAGGGGCTTCCCCTTCACGGCCTGCAGCGCCCGAAGGGCCTCGCGCAGCACGTAGCGGTCCACCTCGATCCAGCGGTCGCGGAAGAAGACGAGCGAGGCGCCCTGGTCGAGCAGGAACTGGATCTCGCGCTCCGTCACCTTCTCGCCGTCGACGCGGATGGTGAGCTTCGAGGCGACCGTGCGCGCGGCGGCGGAGGCGGGGGCGGCCGGGGCGGCGGGCGTCAGCTCGGCCTCGGCGGCGAGGTGCTCGCCCGTCACGCCGGGCGGCGTCTTCACCGCGAACCCCGCCGCCGCGAGCGCCTGCGCGCCCGTGCGCAGGAAGTTCTCGGCGTCGGCGCGCGTCAGCTCGGCGTGCGTCCGGCGCATGGCCTTGAGCGGCGGGTAGACGGCGGCGGCCTGCCCGAGGGCCGCCAGCCCCCGCCGCGTCGTGGGCGCGGCGCCGAGCTTCAGGCGCCACGGCGCCTCGGCCGTCTTCGGCGGCACGAGCGTGAAGCGCAGGGCCGCCCGCTCGGCGGGCGAGACGGCGAGCGGCGCGCGCCAGGCCGCGAGCGAACGCGCAAGCGCGCGCAGGCCGTCCACGCCCTCCCACCGCACGCGCCCCGTGTCGCTCCGCAGCGCGGCGAGCCAGGCGTCGTGGACCGTCTCGTGCCGCCCCGCGTCGTCCTCCAGCGCCGAGCGCTGCCCGCGCCGCACGAGCCCGTCGACGCAGCGCGCGAGGAACGGCACGCAGGATGCGGCGGACGGCGGGACGCGGGCGGGGCGCCATCGCGCGAAGAACGCCCCCCCTTCTTCCTCCTCCAGCGCCGGCAGGTACTGCCCGGCGGCCACGACCTCCGCCGCCGCGCGGAACACGTCCGCCGCGCGCAGCACGTCCTCGCCGAGGAAGACGCCTTGCCGCAGGCGCCGCCCCCGCACGTCCGAGAGGAACATCAGGAGGTTGGGCGTCGTGGGCGCGAGGCGGCCCTCGCCCGCCTCCTCGACGCCGTCCTTGTACCACAGCGCCGCGCACACGGCGGCGCGCAGGGGCGCGCCGGCGAGCGGCACGGGCGCCGCGCCGGCCGTGCGGGGGGCCTCCGCGCGGAAGGCCGCGCGCCCCCGCGCGTCGATCTCAAGATGCAGTTCAACCATGCGGGACGGGGAAGGCGGCCGCGCAGGCCGTGCGCAGGGCGGCGACCGCCGCCGCCATGTCCGCCTGGCGGAAGAGGTAGCTGCCGGCGACGAACTGGTTGGCGCCGGCCCGGGCGGCCTGCACGGCGGTCTCGGCGTTCACGCCGCCGTCGACCATCACGTCGAGATGCGGGGCGCGGGCGCGGACGGCCGCGACCTTCGCAAGGCAGTCCGCAATGAACGCCTGCCCGCCGTAGCCGGGATGGACCGTCATCACGAGCAGCTCGTCGCACGCCTTCAGGTAGGGAAAAATCCTCTCGGCCGGCGTTTCGGGGTTCAGGACAAGCCCCGCGCGCAGGCCCATGGCCCGGATGCGGGCCAGTTCCGCGTGGACGTCGCAGTCGGCCTCCACGTGGATCTGGACCGTCTGCGCCCCCGCCCGCGCGAAGGGCTCCAGATAGAGGTCGGGCCGCGTCATCATGAGGTGGACGTTTCGGAAGAGCCCCGGCGCGACGCGGCGCGCGAGCGCCGCCACGTCGGGCCCGAACGAGAGGTTCGGCACGAAATGCGCGTCCATGACGTCGAGGTGCAGCGCGTCCGCGCCGGACCTCGCCACACGGGCGATCTCCGCGGCCAGCGCGCCGAAGTCGGCCGCGAGGAGGGAGGGCAGGATCTGGATGTTCATGCCGCCTATTATAGCACAGGGCGCCCCCACGCCGCGATGCGCTCGCGGCAGAGGACGCGGGTCTCGAGCCCGGCGGCCGAGTTCGCCACGAGGTCGGCGTCGAACGCGAGCGCGCCGGCGGGGGCGACGAGGATGACCGTGGAGCCGCCGAACTTGAAGTAGCCCTTCTCGTCGCCCTTCGCGTGCCGCTCGCCCGTGTAGGTCTGGACGATCGTCCCGACGCCGAAGGCCCCCACGTCCACGAGCCAGAAGGGGCCGAACGCCGCCTCGCACTTCACGATCTGCCGCTCGTTCTCCGCGTAGATGTCGGGATGGCGCAGGAGGGCGACCGGGTTCACCGAGTGGTAGAGGCCCGGCACGACGCGCACGGGCGACGCCGTCGCGCAGTCGCAGGGGAAGTGGAAGCGGTGGTAGTCGACGGGCGCGAGGCGGACGACGGCGACATCGTAGCGCCCGGCGGGCGCCGCGTCGTCGAAGACGGTGCGCAGCGTGCGCGTCGCGCCCTTGAGGGGGAACGGCGTGTCGGCGTCCGCGTCCAGGTAGAGGCGCAGGCGGCCGTCCGCCGGGCTCACGAGGCCGTCCCCCACGGGGCGCGCGCCGGGCTTGAGGCGGCGCGTGAAGAAGGCGTTGAAGGACGCATAGTCCGCGAGCGGCCTCTCCGCCTCCTCCGCGCGGCAGCCGGGGATGGCGGCGAGGGCGGCGATGGCCTTCCGCGAGCGCGGCGCGTCGTAGCGGCGCCCGAGGAACGCGGAGACGAGCCGCGAGCCGAAGAGGACCGTCCAGAGCGTGCGCCCGAGCAGCGTCTCGTAGGCGAAGCGAAGCGCCCGGTCGCCCATGACCGCCTCGACGACCCGCTCCCCGCTCCTCCTGTCAATGTATTCCACGTGCTTCATAAACTGTCATCCTCGGTTTCCATTTGAACGCAGATCGCCTTGCGATACGCGGAAATCGGCAACATCCGATGTGGCTACGACGGCCCCTGCGGGGCCTACGCCACAATCGGATGTTGCCAGATCGCGTTTCCCGATGTCCGGCATGCAAATCCGGGCGAACAGGCATTGTGGCGTAGGCGACGCAGTCGCCGTCGTAGCCACATGCCTGTTCGCCCCATTCTGCGTATGCGCAGCATCTGCGTTCCATGGCATCTGCGTTCCATCATGCCGTGAGTTCTGTAAAGGAGGCGACGACGAGGTCGGCGGAGGCGGCCTCCAGCGTCGCGCGCGGGCTGGAGGTCGTGAGCGCGACGACGCGCATGCCCGCCGCGTGCGCGGCCTGGACGCCGTAGACCGCGTCCTCGAAGACCACGCAGTCCTGCGGCGCCGCGCCGATCTTCGCGGCCGCCGTGAGAAAGCAGTCCGGCGCCGGCTTCCCCCGCTCGTACTGCGAGGCGTCCACGACGGCCGCGAAGTCGCCGCGGATGCGCAGGCCGTCCAGCACGAAGTCGATGTTCTGGGTGGGCGCGCCCGAGGCGACCGCGCAGACGATCCCCGCGCGGTGGGCGCGGTCCAGCAGGTCGCGCGCGCCGGGCGCGAGCGCGAGGTGCGGCGCGTAGAGCGCGCGGTAGAGCGCCTCCTTCTCGTCCTCCATGCGCTTCGCCTCGTCGGGGGAGGCGGGCCGCCCCAGGATGCGCTCCATGAAGTAGCGGTTCGTGGCGCCCGTCCAGCCGACGATCTGCGCGTCCGTCAGCTCGTGGCCGTAGCGGCGCGAGAAGACGTGGTAGGCCTGCACGTGGTAGGCGAGGTTGTCCACGAGCGTCCCGTCCATGTCGAAGATGTAGGCCTTCGCCCCGTCAAGAACCGCGTGCGGCGTCATCTGGAAACCCTTGCAAGAAATGAACACAGAGGAAAGGACAGCGCATAGAGCGTGCCGAAGACGAACAGGATCTTTCCCGACGCGCGCTCCAGGCCGCGCCACGGCGGATTCTCGGGCGAGGCCCGATAGGCGCGCCCCGCCGCGCGCAGCGTCCGGACCGTCAGCGGCAGACAGAGGAACGGCAGCAGAAATGCGCCGGCCGGCCGCGCGAACGCCCTCCCCCCGATGAAGGACCACAAGACCAGGCACACGCCGTAGGGCAGGAGATGGCAGAGGCGGTAGTAGGCGAGGGCCCCGCGCGGACCCAGCCACGACGCGAGCGTCGTAATGCCGGCCGCCCGGTCCGACGGGATGTCCCGCATGTCGTTTCCGTGCATGACGACCCCGACAAGGGCGGCAATGGGCAGCGACAGGAGCAGGAAGATGGCGAGAAAAACGGGGTGTAAGAGCAAGACCGTCCGCGCAGCCGGCGGCGACAGCAGCGCGCTGGCGACGAAGATCTCCAGCGGACCCATCAGGAACGAGACGAACGGCACGCCGAGGCCCCGGTACTTGAACTTGATGCCCGTCGAATAGTTGACGGAGCCGAGGAAGCCGAGGAAGCCCGCCGCCAGAAGCGGCCCGTTGAACAGCCACGCCCCCCCGGCGCGGTAGAAGCAGAGGGCGACGCCCAGGAGGGAGGCCGCGCCCGCGCAGACGAGCGCGACGTTCCGCACGGCGGCGAGGGAGACGAGGCCGTCGTGGACCTGCGGCGTCGTGCGGATCGCGCCGGGCGCGTCGTCCACGCCGCTGCGCTCGTCGCCCCACGTGTTGAGCAGGTTGACGGTCGCCTGGAAGAGGAGGCCCGCCACGAGGCCGAGTCCCCAGTGGGTCCAGCCGAGCCGCCGCCAGCCATCGCCGGCCCCCAGCCACCCCGCGGCCACGAGGAACGGCACGAGCGTCGCCGTGTAGCTCCAGGGGCGGAGGAGGAGGAACCAGGCCCGGATCTGTTCGCGCGCGGGCACGGATGCGCTACGCCCGCGTGACGTCGAAGCTCGCGCGCACGGCGGCGCGCGCGGCGGCGAGGTCGGGGAAGGCGCCGCCCGCGATGAACTGCACGATGAGGTTGCCGATCGCCGTCCCCTCCGTCGGGCCCGCGAACACGTCGAGGCCCGTGGCCGCCGCCGTGAGCGCGTTGAGGTAGGCGTCCTTCGAGCCGCCGCCCACGATGTTGACCGAGGTGTAGGCCTTGCCCGTGAGCGCGGAGAGGGTGCGGATCGCGTCGGCGTAGCAGCGCGCAAGCGAGCGGTAGACGCACTGCACGAGCTCGCCCACCGTCGCCGGCTTCACGTCCGCCGCCGCGATGACCTCCGCGATCATCGAGTCGGGCGCGAGGAAGCGGGCGTCGTTCACGTCCACCGTGCCTGCGAACGCGGCGGCGCCCTTCGCGGCCGCCTCCAGGTCGCCGAAGGAATAGGTGCGGCCCGGCTCGTGGCCGGCGAGCGTCCAGGAGGCCGCGCGCGCCTTCCCCTCCACGTAGGCGACGCCGTTGAGCTCGCGGCGGATGCTCTGGACCATCCAGAGGCCCATGATGTTCTTGAGGTAGCGGAAGCGATGCCAGGCGCCGCCCTCGTTCGTGAAGTTCGCGGCCCGGGAGGCGGGCGTCGTGATCGGTTCGGCGTTCTCGACGCCGAGAAGGGACCACGTGCCCGACGAGATGTAGACGGCCCGGTCGTCGCGCGCCGGCACGGCGAGGAAGGCGCTGCCCGTGTCGTGCGTCGCGGGCAGCACGACCTGCGCGTCGAACCCGACCGCCTCCTGCACGGCCTTCGTGAAGCCGCCGAGCACGGCGCCCGGCATCTGCGGCTCGCCGAAGATGCGGCGCGGCAGGCCGAGGCGGTCGATGACCTCCCAGTCCCACGTCTTCGCGCGGGCGTCGAGGAGGTTCGTGGAGGAGGCGTTCGTGTACTCGTTCGCCTTCTTGCCCGTGAGGACGAAGTTGAGGTAGTCCGGCACCATCAGGAATCGGTCGGCCGCCGCGAGCTGCTCGGGATGTTCGCGCCGGAGGGCCGCGAGCTGGTAGATCGTGTTGAACGGCTGCTTCTGGATGCCCGTGCGGGCGTAGAGGTCCGCAGGCGGCACGGCGGCGTCGACCACCGCGTCCATGCCCTGCGTGCGCGCGTCGCGGTAGGCGACCATGTCCGAGCACGGCCGGCCCTGTTCGTCCAGGAGGATGTAGTCGACGGCCCACGTGTCGATGCCGACGGAGCGCGGGACCTTGCCGAGCGCCCGGCATTTCGCGAGGCCGGCGAGGACGCTCTTCGCAAGCGCCTCGTGGTCCCAGCAGTCGTGTCCGTTCCGGCGGACCTGCGCGTTGTCGAAGCGGTAGACCTCTTCGAGGACCATCCGCCCGTCTTCGACGTGGCCGAGGATGTGGCGGCCCGACGAGGCCCCGATGTCGATGGCAAGATAGTATTCCATGCGGAGATTATAGCACAATGCGGCGCGGGTACATTGCGCGCCGGGCCTAAGCGATCGTAGAACGCGATTTCACA
>CAVEVC010000109.1:0-6570 GCA_963618935.1 Clostridiales bacterium CCNA10
CCCTTATGAGAATATGGGGATAACGAAGATATTATACCATAAACGGTGCACTTCAGGCAATAGGGAACGCGAGATTTTTGGGATTACTCAGTCACCGAAGTGGCAAACTCGGGCGGGAGCGCGGCCCTCCCGTTTGGGCCAACGTACCCGTTCGGGCCAACGCGATTTAAAGCCGCGCAGCGGCGACTTAACGACTTAAAGCCGCGCAGCGGCGACCGGAAAATATGCTAAACTATGCGGCATGGAAAAATGGTACGTCAGGAACACGGCGGGAAAGGTGTTCGGGCCGATCGACCTGGAGACGCTGAAGGCGTGGGTCAAGGACGGCCGCGTCGAGCCGCTTGCGGGGGTTTCGGCCGACCTGCAGAACTGGATGCTCGCGCCGCTGAAGCCGGAGCTGGAGATGAACTGGATCGTGGAGAACAACCCCGGGCAGTTCTACGGGCCCACGCACCGGTCGGTGGTGGAGGACCTCGTGAAGGCCGGCTCGCTCTCCCGCGACGCGCGCTTCTTCCTGGACGACCGGGGCGCGGCGGACGCGCGCATCCGCGCGCTGGAGAACGCCGTCGCCGCGAAGGAGGCGGAGATCGGCCGCCGCGAGGTGGCGCTCGCCGAGGCCCAGCGGCAGGTCGCGAAGCGCGAGCTCGCGCTCGCCGCCGCGCAGAAGGCCGTCGCCCAGCGCGACGACCGCGTGGCCGACCTCGTCGCGGCGCTCGCCCAGCGCGACGGGCAGATCGACGCGCTCGGAAAGGCCCTCAAGCTGAAGGAGGGCGAGCTGGTGCGCGCCGCCGACGACCTCGCGCGGAAGACGGCCGAGACGGCGGCGGCGCGGCAGGAGACGGCGCAGCGGGACGAGGAGATCGCCAATCTCACGGCCCGGCTCGCGGCGCGGGACGAGGTGCATGAGCGCGCGTGGACGACCGAGGTCGTGGAGCCGGAGGTGGTGGTGGACGAGACGCCGCCGCCCGTCGCGCGGCAGGCGTTCGGGTTCGGGACGTCCGGCGCCGCGCCGTCGGGCCGCCCCGTCACGGCGGCGTCGCTCGCCGACCTGGAGCGGCGGGCCCAGGAGGAGCTCGCGCGCATGGGCGCGGGCGCGGCCAAGAAGTTCTTCAAGTTCCGGGCCTGACGGACGGAGGAGGCGGCGCGATGGAGAAGCACTGGTGGCTGCGCGTGCAGGACGAGACCTTCGGCCCCGTCACGCGGGAGGGCCTGCTCGAATGGGCGCGCATGGGGCGCATCCAGCCCGGGCAGGACGTCTCGGAGGACGGCGAGACCTGGACGCCCGCCACGGACGTCGCGTTCCTCGACATGCGCTGGTCGATCGACATCGGCGACGGCACGCCGCGCGGGCCCTTCAACAAGCAGGCCGCCCAGGCCCTGCTCGCGAGCGGGCGCCTGCCGCCGGGCAGCCGCCTCGTGGAGGCGGCGCCCCCCGCCCCGGAAGCGGAAGCCGCCCCTGAAACGGAAGCCGCGCCATCGCCCGCCCCCGTTTCGCCGTCGCCCGCCCCCGCCTCCCTGGAAGCCGCGCCTTGTCCTGTGCCGCCGGCGCAAGCCGGCGAGGTGGCGGATCTGAAGCTGCAGGTGGAGACGCTGGCCGACGAGCTGAAGCGCCTGCCGCCCACCGTGCGCCTTGCGGCGGATGCGCAGACCGCGGTCTACGCGCTCATGAAGGACGAGGCGGACGAGCTGGCCGCCGCGCTGGAGGCCGAGAACAGGGAGGCCGAGGCCCTGCGCGACTACCGCCGCCGGCGGATCGACCGCCTGCTCGCGCGCCGCCAGGAAATCCTCAAGCGCATCGGGACGGACGCGGAGGACATGACGCGGCGCGCGCTGCGGATGTACCCGGAGGACCCGCGCACCGTCCACATGCGGCAGGAGCTGGACGCCCTGCGCGTCCTGCAGGAGCGGTCCGCGCAGGAGGCCGAGCGGAAGGTCCGCGACCTTGCCGCGAAGCTGCGCGAACGCGACGCCGAGGTGAAGCGCCTGCGCGAGCAGGCGGCGGACGCGACGGTGATCTACCGCCAGCTGCAGGACGCGCGCGAGAAGCTGATGGCGCGCGAGAAGGAGCTGATGGAGGAGCGGCAGAAGGCCGAGGCCGAGCGGCAGCAGCACGCGGCGGCGCAGCAGGCCCTGCTCGCGCGCCTGTCGTCCCTGGAGCTGGGGATGCCGGGCGGCACGAACCAGTCCCGCGAGGCGCGCAGCGTGCGCCTCGCCCCGTGGATGGGCCTGAAGAAATAGAGGCGCCGCCCGCGCCGCGAAGGTGTTGTTTATGGTAGAATATCCGCCATCCAGATTTTCAGGGAGCTTTGTATGGCGTTGAACATCGTGAAGGACATCGACGCGCGCGTCGCCGTGCGGCACGTGCTGATGAGCGTATCCGACAAGGCCGGCCTCGACGCGTTCGTGCCGGCGCTCGTGAAGGCGTGCCCGGGCGTGAAGATCTACTCGACGGGCGGCACCTACGCGAAGGTGAAGGACATCCTCGGGCCGGCGGCGGCGGACACGCTCGTCGCGGTGAGCGCCTACACGGGCCAGCCGGAGATGCAGGGCGGCCTCGTGAAGACGCTCGACTTCAAGATCTACCTCGGCCTCCTGAGCGAGACCTACAACGCCGCGCACCAGGCGGACCTCGCGCGCCTCGACGCCCGGCCGATCGACATGGCGGTGGTGAACCTCTACCCGTTCCGGCAGACCGTCGCCCAGGCGGGCGTGACGCCCGAGATGGCGCGCACGAACATCGACATCGGCGGCCCGTGCATGGTGCGCGCCTCGGCCAAGAACTACCTGCGCGTCGCCTCCGTGACGGACCCGCTCGACTACCCGGCCCTCGCGACCGAGCTGGCGGACCACGGCGGCACGCTCGGCCTCGACACCCGCTTCAGGCTGATGAAGAAGGCGTTCGCGCACACGGCCCAGTACGACGCGGCGATCGCCGACTTCTTCACCGCCCGCACCTGGGACGAAATCAACGGCGCCTACGTGCAGCGCTGACCCCATTCCCCAATCCCCATTCCCCATTCCCCATTCCCCACTCCCCATTCCCCAATTCCCCCGCCATGAAGAGCCAGCTCAACCTCCTCAACCAGCTCCAGGAGCTTGTCCTCACGCGCGACGAACACCACCAGACCGGCGACGGGTCGCACATGGACGCCCTGGACGCCTCCATCGACGCGCTCGTCGGCAAGCTCGGCCCGCAGGCCAAGGCGTTCTACCAGCGCCTCTACAAGAAGGACCACGTGGTGATGGCGCCGATGGTGAACGGGTGCTGCGCGGTGTGCGGGCTGCGCCTGCCGATCTCGCAGGCGCAGCAGGTGCGCCTTGCGAAGACGCTCCAGACGTGCTCCAACTGCGGGCGCATCATCTACGACGAGGAGGAGGACGCGCCGCGCTCCGTCGCGGAGAAGCCGGTCCGCGGCGAGCCCCGCAAGACGGGCATCAGCCGCTTCAGCGCGGAGGGGCTGATGGTGTGCGACCTGAAGGCGGAGAGGCCGGAGGACGCGGTGCGCGAGCTGGCGGAGGCGATGGCGTCCAACACGTTCGTCTCGAACCCCGGCGCGCTCGTGGCGGCGGCGATGGAGCGCGAGGGCGTGCTGTCGACGGCGATCGGCAACGGCCTGGCGTTCCCGCACGTGCGCGGCGTGGAGGGGGGCGGCCTCACGCTCGCGCTCGGCGTCTCGAAGAAGGGCCTCGCGTGGGATGCGTCCGGCGAGACCGTGCAGCTCGTCTTCTTCAGCGTGATCCCCGTCGCGGTGAGCGCGTTCTACCTGCGCCTGATGGCCGGGCTGACGGAGGCGTTCGCGAAGCAGGAGAACCGGGACGCGCTGCTCGCCGCCTCGACGGGCGCCGACCTCTGGAAGGCGTTCATGCGCACGACGCGCCACACGATCCGCTGAGCCGGGAAGGGATGGTGCCGGAGGAGGGACTCGAACCCTCACGCAGTTCCCTGCGGCAGATTTTGAGTCTGCTGCGGCTGCCATTACGCCACTCCGGCAGGACGTGGAGCGGGTGAAGGGAATCGAACCCTCGTCATCGGCTTGGAAGGCCGACGCTCTGCCATTGAGCTACGCCCGCGCGGGCGAAAACGCGGCAAAGTATAGCAGATGCGGTTCCGTCCGTCAATTCCCCGCAGGGCCTGCTTTTATGGTATACTTGCGGGCCATGGCAGAAACATCCAGAACGGCGCAGAACGTGCTGCGGGCGACGGGGCTCTACTCCGACGAGGCCCTTGCGCGCATCGGGGAGGGCCGCGCGAAGAGCCCCGAGATGGGCCTCGTCGAGGCGGTCCTGAAGTTCGGCGGCGTGCGCGAGGCGGAGTTCCTGCGCCGGATGGGCGAGCTGCTCGGCTTCGACTACGTGGAGCTCGAGAAGGCGCAGCCGCGCCCGGACGTCCTGCAGAAGCTGCCCGCGAGCGCGGTCTACCAGTACAACGTGCTGCCGCTCCGGTTCGCGGACGGCGTGCTGACGGTCGCCGCGAGCGACCCGTTCTCCACCGTCGCGCGGGACGGCCTGCGCCTCGCGGCGGGCTGCCCCGTGGCGATCGCCCTCGCCCCGCGCGAGGAGATCGACAAGGCCGTGAAGAAGTTCTACGGCGTGGGCGCGGACGCGATCGAGAAGATGATCGAGGACGGCCGCTACGCCGTGGACGACGAGGACGGCTCGATCTCCAAGATCGACGTCGGCGCCGAGGGCGAGGAGGCCTCGATCGTCAAGTTCGTCAACCGCATCATCGCAGAGGCCGACCGCCAGGGCGCGACGGACATCCACATCGAGCCGCAGGAGACGGAGCTGCGCATCCGCTACCGCATCGACGGCATGCTCCACAAGGTGGACGTGCCGCCGCAGCTGAACCGCCTCAAGTCGGCGATCATCTCGCGCATCAAGGTGATGGCGAACCTCGACATCGCCGAAAAGCGCCTCCCGATGGACGGGCGCATCGGCATCCGCCTCGGCGGCGAGGACATCGACATCCGCGTCTCGACGATGCCCGGCGCCTGGGGCGAGTCCATCTCGCTGCGCCTGCTCGCGAAGAGCGGCAGCTTCGTGAAGATGGCCGACCTCGGGTTCAACGAGCGCGACTTCCGGGTGGTGGACAAGATCATCCGCCGCCCGAACGGCATCTTCCTCGTGACGGGCCCGACGGGCTCCGGCAAGTCGACCTCGCTCTACTCCTTCCTCCACGAGGTCAACACGATGGACGTGCGCATCCTCACGGCGGAGGACCCGATCGAATACCAGATGGACGGCATCATCCAGGTGCAGATGAACAAGGACATCGGCCTCGACTTCGCCCGCACCCTGCGCGCCTTCCTCCGCCAGGACCCCGACAAGATCATGGTCGGCGAAATCCGCGACCGCGAGACGGCCGAGATCGCCATCAACGCCGCCCTCACCGGCCACATGGTGTTCTCCACCCTCCACACGAACACGGCCGCCGGCGCCTTCCCGCGCATGATCGACATGGGCGTGGAGCCGTTCCTCATCGCCTCCGCCGTCGCGGGCGTGATGGGCCAGCGCCTCTGCCGCCGCCTCTGCCCGGCGTGCCGCCGGGAGACGCCGCTCGACCGCACGTGGTACGACCTCGCCTGTCCGCCGGAACGCGAGACCGTCTTCGAGCCCGCCGAGGGCGGGTGCGACGCCTGCAGCCGCACGGGCTACAAGGGCCGCCGCGCGCTCTTCGAGGTGCTGGAGGTGGACGAGGACGTCGAGAGCGCCATCATCAAGCGCGAGAACGCCACGCAGATCCAGCACATCGCCCTCTCGAAGGGCATGAAGACGCTGCGCGAGGACGGCTGGGCGAAGGTCTTCAAGGGCGTGACGAGCGTGGCGGAGATCCGCCGCGTGACGGAAGACCAGTAATCGCCGTCATCTCCCTTTGACGCAATGAATTGCGTCCCTCCCGCGGGGCTGAAACCTAAAGCCTCAAACGTCACCCCCAAGATTTGCTATACTGGGCGGCGTGAAAAAGGACACTCTCAAGCTGTTTCTGGCGAGCGGCTTCTTCCTCGGCCTGGCCCCCGTGGTGCCGGGCTCGTTTGGCGCGCTGTCGGGGCTCGCCTGGCACGCTCTCGCGCTCGGGCTCGGCTGGGGCGAGTCGGGCGTCCGCCTCTGGTGCCTGTGCGGCGTCTTCCTGTTCGCGGGGCTCCACTACTGGCTCACGCCGTGGGCGCAGGCGCGTTGGCACGACCCCGACCCGAAGCACTTCGTGCTGGACGAGGTGGTGGGCTATCTCTGCGTGCCGCTCTTCTGGGCGCTGCCCGCCCGTCCCGAGGCGCCGATGTGGGCGTATGCGCTCGGAGGCTTTGCCGTCTTCCGCATCCTGGACGCGATCAAGCTGCCGGTCGCGCGCTACATCGACCGCAACGTCCACACGGCGCACGGCGTCCTCTTCGACGACGTCGTCTCGGCCGCCTACACGGCGGCGCTCGTCTCGGGCTTCGCGTGGATGGTGGAGCGGTGATTAAGTGGTTAAGTGGTTAAGTAGTTAAGTGGTTAAGTGGTTAAGTGGTTAAGTGGTTAAGTGGTTAAGTGGTTAAGTGGTTAAGTGGTTAAGTGGTTAAGTGGTTAAGTGGT
>CAVEVC010000110.1:0-2281 GCA_963618935.1 Clostridiales bacterium CCNA10
TAGGGGGAGGTTGTAGGGCACGGGAGGGACGCAATTCATTGCGTCCGCGTCCCATGCGGTCGCGACCCTCCCGCGCGTCCGGGCGACTTTGCCGGTCGCGCCGTGGGGCGGCCCGTCAGGACGCCACGCGCCGAGGGCGGCGCGGGTACTTCGCGTGCCCGGTCGCGACAAGCGCGACCCTCCCGCCCCGGGCGACAACCCACTTGGCCCGGCGCGCAATGTACCCGCGCCGCCCTCGGCGCGTGGCGTACGAACGCCTCCCCACAACGGTCCGGCGGGGGGGGGGGGCTAGCTGCGGATGAGCGCGAGCAGGGCGTCGCGCTGCGCGGCCATGAGCGAGGGCGTCTTCGCCTCCAGGTTGAGGCGCACGAGCGGTTCGGTGTTCGACATGCGCACGTTGCACCACCAGCCCTCCGCGTCCCAGCGGTCGACCGAGACGCCGTCCAGCTCGAAGAAGTCGGGGAAGCGCACGCGGACCTTCGCGAGGGCCGCCGCCGCGTCCGCCACCTGCGAGTTGACCTCGCCGCTCTGCGCGTAGGCGCGCATGGGCGCGACGAGCGCGCTGAGGGGCTGCGCCGAGCGGGAGACGATGTTCGCGAGGGCGAAGGCCGCCATGGCGCTCGACTCGGCGGTGGCGTTCGCCTTGAAGTAGTAGTGGCCCGAAAGCTCGCCCGCGAAGACCGCATCGTGCTCGCGCATCTGCGCCTTGATGAAGGAGTGGCCCACGCGGCTCATGACCGGCCGGCCGCCGGCGGCGGCGATGGTCTCGGGCACGACCCGGGAGGAGCGCAGGTCGTAGAGGCAGGCGGCGCCGGGGGCCGTCCGCAGGAGGTCCTGGGCGATGAGGGCCGTGGTGAAGTCCATGGGGATGACGTCGCCCTTCTCGTCCAGGAAGCCCGCGCGGTCCGCGTCGCCGTCGAACGCGACGCCGAAGGCGTACTTTCCGGGGTTGGCGTGCATGAGGGCCTGGAGGTCCCGCAGCGTCTCGACGTGGAGGGGGTTTGCGTCGTGGTTGGGGAAGTCGCCGTCGTAGTCGGCGTAGAGGGCGTCGTAGGAGAGGGGGGTGCCGGCGAAGGCCGCGCTCTCGGCGATGCCCATGCCGTTCGCGAAGTCGACGGCGATGTGGAGGGGGCGCGCCATGTGCTGGAAGGCGGCGACGTGCGCGGCGTAGGCCTGGGAGACGTCCGCGCGCGTGATCTCGCCGACGCCGCGGGGGGGCTCGTTGAGGTCCATCGCCTCGACCAGCCGCTCGATGTCCTTGATGCCCGTCGCGCCGGAGATCGGCACGGCGCCCGCGCGGCAGAGCTTGCAGCCGTTCCACTCCTTCGTGTTGTGGGAGGCGGTGATCATGACGCTGCCGTCCGCCTTGAAGTGGGCGTTCGCGAAGTAGCTCATCGGGGTGGAGGCGAGGCCGATGTCGATGACGTTCACGCCCTCGTCCACGAGGCCCTGCGCGAAGGCGTCGAAGAGCGGCTTGGAGTGGACGCGGCAGTCGCGCGCGACGACGACCTTGCCGGCCTTGGTGAACTGCGCGTAGGCGCGCGCGATCTTGTAGAAGACGTCCTGCGTCAGGTCCTGCCCGTAGACGCCGCGGATGTCATACGCCTTGAAGATGCCCATGCTGTTCCTCTTTTCCTTCAGTCTCTTCGGTCTGTCGTCTCTTCAGTCTGCTTCTCCCCCGACGTTCGGGGAACGCAGATTATACCAAAGAAACGCCGTGCCGGCGTCCGCCGTGCGATCGGTCGCGACAAGCGCGACCCTCCCGCGCGTCCGGGCGTTGGTAGGGGCGCGCGTCCCGCGCGCTCGCCCCTCCCCGCGCGACCCGCCCGCGCGTCCGTCAGGACACCCCGCGCCGAGGGCGGGCCGCCGAGGACGTCGGCCCCTACCAACGCCACGCGCCGAGGGCGGCGCGGGTACATCGCGCGCCGGGCCGGAGGGCAGGACGGAGGGCGGGAGGTCGGGAGACCCCGCCCGGGAGGGACGCAACTTGTTGCGTCCGGGCCCTACGCGCGAAGTACCCGCGCCGCCCCCGGCGCGTGGCGTCGGCGCGTCGACCGCCCCACAGCGCCACGCGCCGAGGGCGGCGCGGGTACAATGCGCGCCGGGCCAGAGGGCGGGGCGGGCCGCCGAGGACGTCGGCCCCTACCATCCCTGCCCTGCCAAGACCAACAACCACCCCGCCATCACACGCCTCCGCCATTCACACGCGCAAGGAATGTCCATGGAAGGTTGGCGGAGCGACTGTCCGCCTTGGGACTGCCGCACGGAGCGAAGCGACGTG
>CAVEVC010000111.1:0-5365 GCA_963618935.1 Clostridiales bacterium CCNA10
TATACTCTCCGCATGGAAAAGAAGGTCTATCTCGACGCGCGCGACTATCTGCGCGACATGTGGCGCCTCGCGCGCCAGGTGCTCGATTCCGGCTGGCGGCCCGACGTGCTCCTCGCCCTCTGGCGCGGCGGCGCGGAGGTCGGCGTCGCCGTCCACGAATACCTCAAGGTGCAGGGCGTCCCGGTGCGCCACATGCCCATCAAGTGCTCCAGCTACACGGGCATCGGCACGAGCAGCGCCGAAGTGAAGTTCGAGCATGCGGACGGCGTGCTGGCGCAGCTCAAGCCCGGCACGAAGGTGCTCGTGGTCGACGACGTGTTCGACACGGGCCGCACGGCCGCCGCCGTCCACGAACGCCTCGCCGCCCTCGGCTGCGACATGCGCATGGCCTGCGTCTACTGGAAGCCCGAGAAGAACCTGACCCCCTACAAGCCCGACTTCCACGTGCGCACCCTGGACCGCTGGATTGTCTTCCCCCATGAAATCGAGGGCCTCACCCCTTCCGAGATCGCCGAAAAGGACGAGGTCCTCGCCGCGCTTCTGCAGATTAAGCGATGACGTGCTTGACTTCAAGAATGAAGTCCAAGAACAAGGTCAGACCCATTCAGGTTTTTTTTGGACGCGGTCCAAGAATGAGGTCTGACCTTATTCTTGATTTTTTGTACGCGGCTGTTCGGCGCGCACGGTCCGCCAGCGGCGTTCAAGCTGCGCGTACTTGCGGTGGCGCCGTCCGCGCAGGAGCATCTGGAGGCGCAGGGAGAAGCCGTAGAGCCAGAGGCGCAGGCGGTCGAGGCCCTGCGGCGGCGCGGCGAAGGCCATGTCCGGCGCAAGGGCGGCCAGTTCCGCCGCGACGGCCCGCACCCGTTCGGTCTGCGGGAAGCGCGCGAGGACCTTCCCGAGCGCGTGCGCGTCGTTCCAGGCGCCCAGGCCGAGCTCGCGGTTGACGCCGAAGACGACGTAGCGGAACTTCCAGTTCTTCGCCACCCACGGATCCTCGCGGTAGGCGTGCCGGTCGATGGCGAGCTGCCAGTCGATCGCCTTGAGATGCCCGTCGGCGCCGAGGAGAAGGTTGTCCGAAAAGAGGTCGCGGTGGACCACGCCCGTCTCCCGCAGCGCGCGGGCCAGGTCGAGGATGTCCCCGGCGAAGGCGTCCGCCCGGTCCGGCGAGAGTCCCTGTTCGAGCAGCGCCGTGAGGGACGGCCCTTCGACGCGCGCGGACACCGCGAACGCCGGCGGCGCGGCGTGGACGGCGAGCGGCTCCGCGACGGCCTGCGGCGCGCGCGCGAAGAGGCGGCCCGCCATGCGGCGCTCGTTCCCGATCGACCACGGGCACTTCGCGGAGCACTTCACCACGCAGGGCCGCCCCTTGAACCGCCCCGCGTAAAAGACGTCGTTGATGTACTTCCCCTCCAGCATCACGCGGCAGTCCGCCAGGCCGAGGGCGACGCCGGGGCCCTCCATCGCGAGGCTCCACCGGGCCTGGGCGGGGATGTTGAGGGCGATGCCGTCGGGGACGCCGCGCGCCCACTCCTCCGCCGTGTGGCCCGTCAGCAGCCAGACGTCCCGCGCGAACTCGCCCGGGTCGGTGGTGCCGTGGACGCGGTGCCTGCGCCCCGCCCACTCCCGGTAGCGCGCCTTGAGGTCGTACATCCGCTCGTTCGCCTCGTAGTACCTGCCGGCGCGGGCGAGGCGTTGGCCGTAGCGCGGATCGTCGTCCCGCACGACGACCACGCGGAAGCGACCGCCGCCGCACTTCCTGACCTTGAGCGCGCCGTCGACGGGCCGCCGCACGCCGTAGAACGCCTCGTAGGCCGCCGCCGCGTCGCCGCGAAACGCCATCTCGCCCTGCCAGAGAACCGGCATCTCGCGGGCAAGGTCCGCCAGGATGCGCGCCTCCGCGCGGCGCGCCTTCTCCCAGAGGACGAAGAGGTGCAGCTCCGGCGCGGCCATCAGGGATTCTCCCAGAGTTCCTTCACCCACGGCGTGGGCAGGCAGGTGAGGTGCGGGGGGATCTTCCTGCCCTTGTGCGCGAAGAACCCGTCGATCACCTCGGGGATGTCGGGGTTTCCGTGGAAGGCAATGACGCTCGGGCCCTTCGGGCGGCGCGGGACGATGAAGCGGTTGAGGGGCCAGAGCGGCACGCACGCGCGCTTGAACGAGCAGACCCACTCCTCCGGCCACCAGGCGACGTTCCCCCGCTCGAACATCGCGCGCGTCTGGAACTTCTGGGACCCCTTGCGGAAATACCGGTCGAGCGCCGGGTCATCCTTGTCCCGCAGAAACGACTCGTAGACCCCGTGCGCCGCATCCGTCCCCGCGTCGAAGCGGAAGCAGGAGGAGTTGCCGATGGGCGGGCGCCGGAAGAGGGCCTTGCGCCGCTCGACCCAGTTGTGGATGATGCAGAAGTCGCCGGGGCGGTAGTCGAAGAACCGGTCGAGCGGACCCGTGACGAGCACGTCGACGTCGAAGAACAGCGTCGGGCCCGCGAGCTGCGCGAAGCCGCGCCGGAAGAGCGTGAGCTTCGCGTGGATGTTCGGCCAGCGCCGGTCCTTGACATGGGGGTCCGGACCGAGCGCCGCGCATTCGACCTCCGGCCGGATGCCCTCCGGCTCGTTCGTCGCGCAGACGAACCGGAACGGGCGCGCGAGCCACTTCGCCACGCCCGCGTAGAGGCGGTTCACGTAGTATGCCGGATACTTCGTCCCCCATTTCGCGCACAGCACGTTGACGCGTTCTTCCGCCATGTCCCTTCTCCCTCCTCGTCTCAAATCTCGTCAATTCGTCGTCCGTTCATCGTCCCGCCGCACCCGCAGCGAGAGGACGCGCTCCGAGGCCCGCCCGTCGCCGTCCGAGATCAGCAGCAGCGTGCGGGATCCGTCGTCGAGCACGGGGCCGAGGCACATGCCCTCGTACATCGCGCGCCCCGTCTCCTCCTCGTAGGCGATCTGCTTGCCCAGCGGCACGAAGGGCCGTTCCGAGAGGGACGCCCATCCCGAGACGTCCGTCGCGCCCGGGAAGACGACGCGGCACACGCGCATGCGGAACGTCGCCTTCTCCCCCTTTCCCGCCTTCTCCCGCTCCAGGACGAGCACCTCGCCGTCGTCCAGCACGCACAGCGCGGCCACGCCGTTGCGGGCGCGCCCCCCCGCCCCGCCCGCCCCCGGCGATTCCAGGCGGTAGGCCCACTGGCCCGAGACGCGCCAGGGCTGCGCCAGCGTGCGGCGCGTGAAGCGCGTCAGGCGCACGAACTCGATCCGGCCGGGCGAGGCCGGGTCGTCGGCCGGCAGCTCGTTCTCGTTGCACGTCCACATGTCGCGCCCGTTCGGGTTGATCGCCAGGGCCTCCAGCCCCCGGTTCTTCCGCACCCCCAGGTAGACGGCGGGCAGGTCCACGCGGGCGTCCACGTCCCGGCCGTCGAAGGAGAAGGCGCGGATGGAGGGGCCCTTCTCGTCGCTGACCCACACGATCGCGCGCAGGGGATCCGCCGCCACGTCCTCCAGGTCGGACGCACCCAGCAGCTTGTGGACGCCGACGACCTCGCAGCCCAGCACGCGCCCCGACGCGCGGTCCACCGGGATCCTGAGGCTGTAGAGCTCCGCGTCCGTGTCGCGCACCGACCAGTAGAGGTCCCCCCCGCCGCGGGGGGAGAGCCCGCTGAGGTCCGCCGGATGCGAAGGCCGCGCGACGTCCCCCACCCGTTCCA
Source organism: Clostridiales bacterium CCNA10 (assembly GCA_963618935.1). GTDB lineage: Bacteria > Verrucomicrobiota > Kiritimatiellia > RFP12 > UBA1067 > RUG572. The sequence continues at coordinate 3,704 of CAVEVC010000111.1, forward strand.
CGACGAAGGTCCGGTCGAGGGGCAGGCGGACCTCCGCGCAGTTCCTCAGATCGTCGAGGTCCGCCAGCGCGAACGCCCCCAGCAGCGCCAGCACGGGCAGGAGGAAATGGCAGGGGTTCCGGCGCTCGCGCCGCGTCACGCCCACAAGCGCGAACGGCAGCGCCCAGCAGAGGACCAGCCCGCACCCCAGCAGCGCGCACCCCTCCTCGACGATGCGGCCGACGGCCAGGGCCGCCTCCCCGCCCGGCACCACGGCCCGCCACAGGGCCGCATTCCCCATGAGCCGCGCAAAGCCGAGCGCCGTCGTCACGCCGGCGACGAGATGGCCCACGCCGCGCGACGCGCAAATCGCGGCAAGGCCGGCCGGGACCGACTTCCGCCAGCGCCAGGCGAGCGCCAGCGCGGCGCCGGCCACGAGCGCGGCGGGCGGCATCCAGGCCCACGAGGCGACAAGCTGCGCCAGCAGCCCGTCCAGCCCGCAGACGGCGGCGAGGAGAAAGCCGCCCGCCACCAGCGCCAGCCCGCCCCGTTCCCGGGCAAGGCATCGCGCACGGTAGAGGAGAAGGGCCGCCGCCGTCAGCAGGGCGGCGGCCTGGCAGCCGCGCACCAGCCCCATGCCGCCGCATCCCTGGCCCAGCACGCCGACGTCCACATGGACGAGGGCGGCCGCCAGCACGCAGACGAAGGCGCCCGGCGAAAGGCGTTCCAGCAGGGCGAGGGTCGTCCGGGCCCCCGGCGCGCACCGCCGCCCGTCGAGCTCGCCCGGCAGCGCGCCGGCCGCCGCGAACGACAGCGCCACGCGGTCGACCCCGCACGCCAGGCACGCGCTCACGCGGTGGTGCCCCTGGCGAAGCGAATCCTCCACGCCCCCCGTGCGGCACAGCATCACGACGAGCGGGCGCGCGTCGTCGTAGCCGTGCGCCCGCAGGCTCGCCTGCAGCTGCTCCATGTCGGCCATGCGGTCCCGGCGGCCGCGCTTCTGGGGCGCGTCGATCCGGCGGATTGCGCGCTCGAGCCCCAATCCGCGGACGGCCTGCGCCGACGTGTGGTAGACCCCCGTCCCGTGGAAGCGCCTCCCGTTCCGAAAGACGCGCAGCAGCGTGCAGGGCAGGTTCCACTTCGCGACGGCGGGCTTGAAGACGACCCGCACGGGGACGGCGGCGCGCGGGTCGGCGGCCGCGGCCGCGGCCACCACCGCCCGCCCGCGCAGCAGCGCGTCCGGGCCGTCGGGGCGGATGTAGAGGAGAACGGCGTCCGGCGGCAGCGCCGCCGCCGGGATCGGCCCGCCCGCGCAGTCCGGCAGCGCCGCAAGGTCCCCCGCCTCCAGCGGATAGACGTGCGACGACCAGCCGAGATGCGGCAGCCGGCTCACCGCAGGGCCTCCCCCGCCCACTCGTAGCCCTCCGAGAACGCCTCGCCAAGGGCCGCCTCCACGAGGTAGCGGACGACGCGGCGCGCGTCGAAGAGCGCGTGGTACTTCGCGCGCCCGGCGGCGGCGACGGCGCGGCGGGCGTCGTCGTGCGCCTGGTAGAAGGCGATCTTCTCGGCAAGGTCGGCGGGCGTGTGGAAGTAGACGGTCTCGCGGTCCGAGAAGAAGTCCTGCATCTGGTTGCCGTCGTACTGGAAGGCCAGCACGCCGTTGCCCATCAGGTGCGTGATGCG
>CAVEVC010000112.1:0-2732 GCA_963618935.1 Clostridiales bacterium CCNA10
GTGGGGGCGGCGGCGGCGGGGATGTGCCTCGGCGCCGAAGGCCTGTTCGCGGCGGCGGCGCCCGGCGAGGCGTCGCCGCGCCCCCGGGTGCGCCCCCTGCCCGGCGACGGGAAGACGCCGATCCCGCTTCTGGGGCTCGGCAGCGCCGAGCGCTTCCCGCTCGCGACGCGGGCGGGCGCGGGCGAGGCCGACCTCGCCTATGCCGAGCGCATGGTCGACGAGGCCCTTGCGCGCGGCGTCAGCTGGATCGACACGGGCTACATCTACCACAAGGGCCGCAGCGAGCCGTTCCTCGGCCGCGTGCTGAAGAAGCATCCGCGCGACAGCTTCCTCCTCTCGACGAAGATGCCGACGTGGCTCGTGAAGACGGCGGACGACGCGAAGCGGATCTTCGAGGAGCAGCTGCGGCGCTGCCAGGTCGAGTACTTCGACTTCTACCTCCTCCACTCCGTCAGCAAGAAGGCCGACTTCGAGCGCGTCTACGTGAAGCTCGGCGTGCTCGACTACCTGCTGGAGCAGAAGCGGCGCGGGCGCATCCGCCACCTGGGGATGTCCTACCACGGCAAGTCCGACTACCTCGGCGAGCTGCTCGACGCCTACCCCGGCACGTTCGAGGTCTGCATGATGATGCTCAACGCGATGGAGTTCACGTGGAACCCGGACGCGGCGAAGCTCGCCGGGACGGCGGCGCAGCGCGGCGTCGCCGTCCTCGTGATGGAGCCGCTGGCGGGCGGGCGCGCCGCCGGGCTGCGGGGCGAGGCGCGCGACATCCTGCGCGCGGCGCGCCCCGGCGATTCGCCCGCGCGCTGGGGCCTGCGCTTCGCCGCCTCCCTGCCGGGCGTCGTCTGCGTCTTCAGCGGCATGGGGAAGATCGAGCATCTGCGCGAGAACGCCGAGACGCTCTCCGAAGGCTTCCGCCCGTTCACCGACGCGGACCGGTCGGCCTACAAGGCCGCCATCGCCGCGTACATGAAGCACAAGTCGATCCCCTGCACGGGCTGCAGCTACTGCGTGCCCTGCCCCTACGGCGTGCGCATCCCCGAGATCTTCGCCTGGTACAACGACTGGGCGCAGAACGGGCGCCTCCCGGCGGACGAGGGCGCGAACGCCACGCAGGCCCTGCGCCGCCGCTTCCTCGCCTCCTACTACAACGCCTTCCGCGCGCGCGAACGGGCGGACCGCTGCCTCGCCTGCCGGAAATGCCTCGTGCCGTGCCCCCAGTGGACCTTCCGCATCCCGACGGAGATGGAGAAGGTCGCCGCGCTCGTCGCGCACGTGGAGGAGGTCTACGTGCAGAAGGGCGGGGCGGTGCGATGAAGCGGTCGCTCAAATGGCTGCGCGCCGGCGTGGCGGCGGGCGTCTTCGCGCTCGTCACGCTCTTCTTCCTCGGCCTCGGCGGGGGCTTCGGCCTCCTCGAGAAGATCCAGCTCGGCCCGGCCCTCCTGGGATGCGCGGGCGTGCCGCTCGCGCTCTGGCTCGTCGTCACGCTCGTCTTCGGGCGCGTGTACTGCTCGGCGGCGTGTCCGCTCGGCATCCTGCAGGACGTTCTCGCGCGCCTCGCGCATCCGCGCGGACGGCGGCGCTTCGCGTTCCGCCCCGACCGCCCGTGGATTCGGGCGGGCGTCCTCGCCCTTTGCGCCGCGCTCGTCGCGGCGGGCGGCGCCTCGCTCGCGGGGCTGCTCGATCCCTACAGCGTCTTCGGGCGCTTCGCCTCCACGCTCTTCCAGCCCGCGGCCGAGGGGCTGAACAACCTCCTCGCGGCGGTGCTGGGCGTCGACGGCCCCGTCGTCCTCTTCAGGCGCGAGGTCGTCCTGCGGAGCCTCGCGGGCCTTGCGGTGGCGGCGGGCGCGCTGGCGCTCCTCTTCCTGCTCGTCGCGTGGAAGGGGCGGCTTCTCTGCAATACGGTCTGCCCTGTGGGCGCGCTCCTCGCGCTGGCCGCGCGGAAGACGGTCTTCCGCATCGCGTTCGACCCGGCGAAGTGCGTGGGATGCGGCCTCTGCACGGGCGTCTGCAAGGCGCAGTGCCTCGACGGACGCGCCCGCGTCGTCGACAATGCGCGCTGCGTGCGGTGCTTCAACTGCCTCGCGGCCTGCCCGAAGGACGCGCTGGCGTTCCGTCCGCTGCCGGCCTCGGCGCCGCAGGCGGCCGAGCCGGCAAGGGCGCGCCGCGCCTTCCTCGCGACGGCGGGCGCGGGCCTGGCCGCCGTCGGCGCGGCGGCGTGCGGACGGCGGATGGGGCTGCCCGCCGTGTCCGGCACGGCCCTGCCGCCGCCGGGGTCGGACGCGCGGCGCCTCCGCACGCGGTGTACGGCGTGCGGGCTCTGCGTGGCGCGGTGCCCGCGAAAGGCCCTTGCCCCGGCGGGATTCTCGGACTACGGCCCGCTCGGGTTCATGCTGCCGAAGATGGACTTTGCGCACGGCTTCTGCGATCCGTCCTGCACGGCGTGCGGCGACGTCTGCCCGACGGGGGCGATTCCGCGCCTGGACGCCGCCGCGAAGAAGACGGTGAAGGTCGGGCGCGCGGTCTTCGACCGTTCGGCGTGCCTCGCCTGCACGGAGAAGATCCCGTGCGGCCTCTGTGCCCGCCGCTGTCCGCAGAAGGCGATTACGCTGAAGGACGAGGACATCCCTGACGGCGACAAGACGAAGACGGTTTCCGTTCCCGTCGTCTCGTCCGCGTCCTGCACAGGCTGCGGCGCGTGCGAGAACTACTGCCCCGCCCACGCCCTGACG
>CAVEVC010000112.1:2981-7085 GCA_963618935.1 Clostridiales bacterium CCNA10
TTCAGGAGGCGCGGGGTTTCGCCAGGGGGAGGCCGTTGACGGCCTTGACGGCCTCCAGCGCGTCGCGGATGGTCTGGATGGTGGTGAGCGTGCGGCGGAGCTCGGCGGCGCCGGGGCGGCCGTTGAAGTAGCGGAAAAGGTGCGTGTGGAGGGCCGTGCAGACGTAGCCGTCGAGGGAGGGGATGTGGTCGTCCGGGAAGCGCGCGGCGAGCTGGCCGCGGAAGGCGATCAGCTCGGCGAGATGGTCCGCGAAGGCGGCGTCCTGCAGGTCGTGGCGGCGTTCGGGGGCTTCGAGGGCCCCGGACGGGTCGTCCAGGCGGAGGTCCGAGAACAGCCAGGGGTTCGCGAGGGCGGCGCGCCCGATCATGATGGCGGCGACGCCGGTCTCGGCCATGAGCTTCAGCGTGTGGAGGTTGTAGACGCCGCCGTTGCCGGTGACGGGGATTTTCGCCTTCTGGACGAGGTTCGCGAGAAGGTCGTAGTGGACGGGCCCGCCGTGCATCTGCGAGGTGAAGCGGCCGTGGAGGATGAAGCCGGAGCAGCCGGCGGACTGCGCGGCGTCGAGCAGCTCGAAGAGCAGAACCGCGTCCGGGCGCGGGCCGGGGCGCGTCTTGACCGTGAGGGGCAGCGTCGTGGCGCGCTTCATCGCCGCGAGGCAGTCGTGCAGGCGCTGCGGGTCCCGGAGGAGCGCGGCGCCGGCGCCCTCGTGGAGGACCTTCGGCATGGGGCAGCCCGCGTTGAGGTTCAGCTCCACGAAGCGGTCCTTCAGCTGCTCGACCTCCGCCGCGGCCAGGGCCAGTTCGTCCGCGCCGGAGCCGAAGAGCTGGCAGGCGACGGGGCCCTCGCAGGGCAGCGTCTCCATGAGGTGGCGCGTGGGGGAGGAGCCGTGGGCGAGGCCGGCGGCGCTGACCATCTCGGTGTAGGCGAGGTCGGCGCCCCGGTCGGCGCAGACCTTGCGGAAGGGGGCCGAGGTGAAGCCGGCGAGGGGGGCGAGGACGAGTTTCATTTGACGTCGAAGGGAACACCGTCGTCGGTGTAGGTGAGTTCAAGCGGCCGGATCGGGTCGCCCGTCTGGCGGGGCGTGTACTTGACGTGGAGGGCGCGGCGCGCCGTGCCGTCGGGGTTGCGCTCGAGGACGCGGTCGCCGGCGGGGGTGAAGAAGGCGGCCGCCTTGCCGTTGTAGGAGCGGGTGAAGCCGAGGAGGGCGCCGGACGCGGCGTAGTCGTAGGTGTCCTTCCAGCGGCGCGGCAGGGCGAGGGCGGGGTCGCAGTAGAGGGCGCTGGGGTTCGCGTAGTCGATGGACGCGATCTTGCCGTCCGGGCGGTAGGCGCGCACCTCCTGCGGAATCGGGTAGAAGGAGACGATCGAGGGCGCGCCGTGGTCGGTCCCGTGCGTCTTCGCGAAGCAGGCGACGTCGATGCGCTCGGCGAGGGCGCGCCGGTCGACGGTGATCTGCGCGAAGCCGCTCTCGGGCGTGTTGACCGTCTCGCCGAGCGGGGCGGAGATCGTGACGGCGTCGGCGTCGCCGTGGACGACGCGCCAGGTGTAGGTGGCGAGGGGGTCCCGTTCGGGGAACGTCTGGGCGTGCAGCAGGAACGTGCGCGTCCCCTCGGGCGCGCGCAGGACGAAGGAGATGGCCGAGGGGGTGGCGAAGAGCAGTTCCGGCGCCGTGTCGGGGTAGTCGACGCCCGCGACGGGGAAGCGGATCGGGAAGAGGCGCGAGTTGACGAGGGAGAGGCTGACGGCGGGCGGGATGTTCTCGGGGCGGAGGGCGTGCGCCTTCTCGACGAGCGCGACGGCGTCGAGGCGCTTCGCGCTGAAGGCCGTGGGGTGGGCGCGCGGGGAGAGGTAGTCGCTCTCGCCCCGGACGCCGGCCTGCGTGCGGCGGAGAAGCCACTGGAGGGTGGGGCCCAGGAGACGCCGGCGGAGAACGGCCTGCTTGGTGGGGGGCGGGAGGGAGGCCGAGGCGGCGAGGGCGGCGCGGAGAAAGGGGAGGTCGCTCCACGAGGCGCCCTCCGAGACGAACTGGAAGGGGGCGTTCGCGGGGAACACGTCGCCGAGCTCGGGCTTGCCGTAGTCGTTGACGCAGGGGATGACCCAGAACTGGTTGGAGCGGTAGAGCAGGTCCATGCGCGCGGCGATGCCGCCGGGCTCCGTGAAGGAGGCGCGGGCCATCGAGCGCCAGAAGGGGCCGCTCGTGTAGCCGCGGGAGATGTTGCCGAAGACGGCCGCGCCGCCGAAGGCGAGGTTGGGGTGGTTGACGTCGGCGTTGAAGGGCTGTGCGGCGTCCGCAAGGCGCACGGCGGTGAGGAGGGGGAAGTCGGCGACGGCGGGCTGGGAATGCCCCCGGTCGCGGTTGACGTAGAGGTCGCCGCCGTTGCCGGCCGCCGTGCCGTCGGCGAGCCAGGCGCGGACGAGCGCGCGTTCGGGGGCGTCCGGCCTGGAGGCTGAGTAGGCGGGCGCCAGCTGGGCGAGCGGCGTGGACGACGACGAGAGCCGCAGGAGCGCGTCGTAGACGCCGACGTCGAAGTTGAAGACGAGGTTCGTTTCGGTGAGGGTGACGGCGTGGCCCATCGTGGCGAAGGCGGGGGCGGGAACGGGGCGGCCCGCGACGGGCTGGCCGGCGAGGGCGCGCGCCTTCTCGACGAGCTCCCTGAAGCGGGGGAGGTCGTTGATGCGCGCGAAGTCCTGGTCCTTCGCAATGGCGTCCGCATCTCGGAAGCCGAAGCGGATGGCCTTTTCGAGTTCCGTGAGGGCGAGGCCGCCCTGTTCGCGGTAGGCGAGGGCGCAGGCGAGGTTGTAGTGCCAGGTGGCGTCGCCGGGCAGGACCTCCAGGGCCGCGCGGCAGGTCGCCTCCATCGCGGGGATGTCGCCCCGGCGGATGGCGTCGATCAGCTGCTGGCGCAGAAGGTTGTGGCGGGGCCACACGCCAGGGTAGGCCCAGGGCGAAAGAGGCTGCTCCTCGCCGGCGAACCCCGTGAGGGCCGCGGCGAGCATCATGAGGCTGAGGCAAAGCGTGCGCATGGCCGTATTTTAGCACATTCCGCACCCCGGGCCCGGCCTGGCCGTAATAATTTGTCTCGGATGTCCGCCCGCCCGCATTCCCGTGAGGGGGCATCCGAGCCGTGAGGGGGCATCCGCGCCGCCCTCGGCGCGTGGCGTCCGAAAGCGGCCGCCCTCTGGGAGGGTCGCGCTTGTCGTGACCGGCTCCCTCTCGACGGCGGCCGGCACGTGGCGTCCGGAAGCGGCCGCCCTCTGGGAGGATCGCGCTTGTCGCGACCGAACGCACGGCGGACGCGGCAAGCGCGTCCCTCCCGCGCGGCCGGTCGGCCCGTCGCGCAACGTACCCGCGCCGCCCTCGGCGCGTGGCGTTCGGAGGCGGCATCATCGGGGGCAGACCGGTCCCTCGCCTCTGTATGCATCCCGATTTTCACGCATCCCGATTTTCACGCATCCCGATTTTCAGGCACCTCGGTTTTCCGAAGCCGATCTCCGTTTTCCTACGCACTGAAATCTCACGTTGACCATGGGCGGATTTCTGAGGGGATGGCGCGGAACAAGCCCCGTCGTGAGCGAAAAGCGAAGCCTTCCGTGCTGTTGGGCGGCTGTAGAATGGGGTTTGGTCCGCCCGAATGGCGTGGAGGGGGGAATGGCTGGACGAGATTTCGTCCGCACCGTAATCTCATATTCTTCAACTGGGAATCCCCCAGTCCGCAGACCCCGAACGACAGGATTACGGTGCGGACGAAATCTTCCAGCCCAGGAGAAGCCCAGCAGGAAGAACCGAAGTGGAGCGAGGCGCAGAGGGGAGGGGCGCGACTTGGCCACGGCCGCGACAAGTTGCGGTCCTCCCGCGTCGGTCGCTTCTGGGAGGGCCGCGCTCCCGCGCGGTCGAAGATTTCTTACGCACTTGATTCTCATTCTCGTCATGCGCATCATGCTTGTATGCTTATCATGGTTGTCGGGATGAGCACGATGTAATTTGCCTTCTTGCCAAGAAATCATCGTATTTTCTATTTGCAAGAGGGATTCAAAGAAGGGTGGCAGAGGAATTGCCGCTTTCGCGGGCGGCGGGGATTATGAGATTATAGTGCGGAATAATTT
>CAVEVC010000113.1:0-36500 GCA_963618935.1 Clostridiales bacterium CCNA10
CCGCTTTCTTCTTGGGCTTCAAGAAGAAAGTGTAAACCTATCATAAAGCCGGACACCGGACATACCCCCCAACCCCTAAAACCTGAAACCTAACACCTACGTCCCCTCCGTACGAATGTTCTTATCTTAGAAATTCTACGCCATTATTGCTCATTCATGAACAATCTATCTGACAAGGCGTTTTGACTACCATCAAAAAAATTATTCCGCACCATAATCTCATTGAAGCAACACGGCACAGTGTGAGATTTTACTGCGTAATAAAACCATCAAACAACACCTCGGTATTCTCAGGATGTTTCCGAGCTTCCCCATTACGAAACTCCCCCTTCCCTGTTTTGGCTGTGGAAAACTTTGTACTGTACGAGTAACCGTTTAATGAGTGGTAAAGGGGAAATGAATTAGGGAAAATGAATTTTTTGACAGGATTAACAGGATTCACATGATCTCTTATGGATACATCATGTCTGTCACATGAAGATTGAAATCCTGTAAATCTTGTAAATCCTGTCAAAACAACGATTCCTACAAAATAATGGTATTTTGCAGAAAGTCCATGACCTCGTGCGAGGTTCTTGATGACAGTCCTCAAAATCCTTACGGGACTGCCCCACAAGAAACCTCAATAATCCATATGAAGTATGCGTGGTGGTCTACTTCATGTCAACGACCACCTTGAAGAAGTTGAAATTTTCTTCATTGTCGGAGATCTCCGTCCAAGTTGGGTCGGAAAGATGCACTTTCCCGAACTTCCGGTAGGTCCGCAGGGCGGCTTCCGCCACAGGGAGGGTGGGCGTCCAGCCGATGGCCGGTTTCCCGGTTACCGCATCGAAGGAGATCAAGGCCCTGAAGGTACTCGTTTCGTCCGTGGGATCTGTTCCCGCCACGAGGTCCTGCCATACGAACAAGGGGTTCCCACTGCCGTCACGCTTGCCCGTCTGTGCCGTGAGCGCCGCCGCGAAGTCCGTTCCGAACTTGTCCGCGAAACCCGCATAACGGTCAATCCACTCGTCTGCCCAAATACCGTTGTAACGCAGTTTCACGTCCTTCGGGAATCCCGCCTCAACGAGATTGTCGGGTGGTTCGCCCCACATCTCAAGGGACTGTAACGCCGAACAATCCGCGAATGTCCCCGTACCCATGTACGACACGCCGCGCGGGATTGCAAAGGACTCAAGGCTCGTACAACCGGAAAAGGTCGCGGAACCAATCATTGCCTGTCTGAATGCAAACACCACCGTCCGCAGATTCGTACACCCCGCAAACAGGGCGGACGGTGCTCCTTCGACACGCGACAGCGTCATGTACTGGAGGAGATCGCTGGTCTGGACATCGCATACCCGCAGCGTTCTTCCCCAGAATCCCCTAAAGTCTCCCCGGAACGTGGCGGAAACGAGGTTCGTGCAGTCCGCAAATGCAGAATCACCGATGATTCCAACCGACGAGGGGACCATCACGGATTTCAGATGGGGATTCCCCCTAAACGCCCCCTCGTCCAACGCCACGACAGGAACACCGTCAATTGTGGACGGTACGATGAATGTCTCGTCCGTACCGTTGTACTTTGAGATGACGATTCCACCCTTATTGGTCACGACCGAACCGTCTTCGCCCCTCTCGGCAACTTCGTTCTTGACGGGATGGTAGACCAGTTCCGCCCCGTCATTGTACTCCTGGGTCACCCCGTAATTGACAATGCGACGATTACTTTCGCCACCTGATGTGGTGGCAACGGAAATCCGCGTCTGGAAGAACCGATAGTATCCGTCTGGATTCGGCTTGACCGTCAATTCCAGTCCCAGCGTATCCGTCGTGTTCGTTGTGGACGGAATCACGATTGGCGTCACGGGGGCCCTTGTCACAATCTGCGTCGTATCGTTGACTGACACAATGGCACGTTCGCACCACACCGGCATGTTCGTCAAGTTGAACGCATAACCAGAGACGCCCTTGCTCTGCTTGATGAAACCCCCTCCCAGACGCAGGACTTCCCCGTTCTTGGAAAGAACGGGTTTCAGATACACACACGCCCTTCCCTGGTAAAACGCTCCAGCCTCAATGGACAACGCGAGGGTTAAGGCGCAAACAATCACCCCCCCCCCCCCTGTGGCGTATCGCGCTATTTGATATTTTCATCTTCGCTCTCGTGACATTCATGCTGTTTCCTTTCTTTCGACTCGTATGAGTACAATGTGATAGGAACATAATCACTTTTCATCTGACACATGAATCGCAAAATATCAACGCACATTCACATTCTTATGACTTCCCGTACACCACTCATTGATGGTCAGATTTCCCTCCACGTTTTTCATCGCGGAAGACACAAGAGATTGGGAAAGAGTTTGTTCCACACATTTCAATCGCCCGGATGTCACAATTCAATGACATGGTTTGAAGACGTTGGTGAATCCATTCGGTCGCGCAGGAGCGTGACCCTCCCAATCGTTGGCACGCGAAGTACCCGCGCCGCCCCCGGCGCGTGGCGTCTGAACGGGGGCGTCCCACAACGCCACGTGCCGAGGCGGCACGAATACTTCGCGTACGGTCTCGTCTACCGTTCCGAAGTGAAGTCTCACATTTAACCAAAAAAAATTGTTTTACATAAGTGAATTATTGTATTGTTCTAAGCAATGTTTATGCGATATGAAGATTGACAGGAGTATAGAATTTATTACGCATAGAATTCTCATTTAAGGATGCGAGGATAGAATTGATTACTTCGGAACGATTTATAGGGGTAGAGGGGATGATGCATGCTGTACCCGTGCCACCTAGGTCGCGTGGCGTCCGAACGAGTCGCCCCACAGCGCCACGCGCCGAGGGCGGCGCGGGTACATTGCGCGCCGACGGTCGGGAGGGTCGCGCTTGTCGCGACCGAGGGGGTGCGCGGGAGGGGCGCGCTTGTCGCGACCGAGGGCGGCGCGGGTACATTGCGCGCCGATGGCCGGGAGGGTCGCAACTTGTTGCGACCGTTGTCGGCATGGGGACGCGGACGCAATAAATTGCGTCCCTCCCGGGAGGGACGTCGGCGTGTTCGGTCGCGCGGAAGCGTGACCCTCCCGGAGGGCGAAACGGGGGAAAAAAAAGGGGGGGGGGGGGGGCTAGGAGCGGCGGAGGATTTCGCGGATGGAGCGTTCGCGGGCCTCGATCGCCTCGCAGAGGCGGAACTGCACGCGGGCGCGGTTGAGGTTCTGGCCGGGCTGGCGCACCTTGAAGTACCTGTCGCCGGCGAGGTAGTCCTGGAAGAAGCGGAGGCCGAGCTCGAACGGCAGCAGGCGGATCGCGTCGTAGAGGTAGGCGCGCTCGGCGTCGGTCATGAACGGGCCGGCCTCCTTGAGGTAGCCCTTCATGAAGGCGAGGAAGAGGTCTTCGTCGAACGTGACCTTGCCGAGGTTCAGCTCCTCCTCTCCGGCGGGGTTGCAGATCGAGCGCACGGCGTCGCCCACGTCCACGTGCATGAGGCCGGGCGAGACGGTGTCGAGGTCGATCATCGCCGTGCCCTTGCCGGTGAAGTCGTCGATCATGATGTTGTTCACCTTGGGGTCGCCGTGGAACATGCGCCGCTTCAGCTCGCCGCGCGCCTCGGCCTGTTCGAGGGAGACGGCGAAGGCGCGGCGCTCCTCGATGAACTTCGCAAGGCGCTTCGCCTCCATCGAGGCGCTGAGGATGGCGCGGGCGGAGGGCGAGGAGAGGGTGGCGTCGTACTGGGCGAGGTAGCCGCTCGTGACGTGGAAGCCCGGAAGGGGGTCCTGGAGGGATGCGGGGTCCATGTCGGAGACGAGGTAGTGGAAGTGGCCGAGGGCCGCGCCGCATTCGAGGGCGTGCTCGGGGCTCTGGGCCGTGTCGAAGGCGTGGGCGGAGAGGATGCGCGTGATGACGCGCCACACGCCGCCCTCCTCGTCCGCCACGAAGTCCGCGCCCGCCTTCGTCCTGACGATGCGCGGCATCTGCCAGACGCGGTCGTCGCGGTCCGTCTTCGCGTCCGCCTCCAGCTTCCCGTGGCAGTGGTGCGTGATGTTGTGCATGTTCCGCATGATCGCCTCGGGCTGGGTGAAGACGGAGCGGTTCACGCGCTGGAGGACCACCTGGGTCTCGGTGAAGGTGTTGCGGAAGACGGCGAGGAAGGTGTCGTTGATGTTGCCGTTGCCGAAGGGGACGATCGTGACGAGGCGTCCCTGGACGTTGAACTGGTCGATGAGGAGGGCGAGTTCCATGTGTTTTCCTAGCGAAGCGGCTTCATGTAGAGGAGGCAGCGGGAGATCGTCCAGGCCCACTCGGCGGGCATGCGCTTGAGCTCGTGGCCGGTGCCCCAGGTGTCGGTGTAGAGGATCTCCTTCTTCCGGTCGTTGTAGCCGATGATGAGGCGGATGTGCCCGCCCCGGGCCTGAGGGATGTCCGGCTCGGGGTAGGTGCCGAGCGTGACGCCCCAGAAGAGCGGGATGCCCTTGTCCACCTGGTCGTGGACGTCCTTCATGAAGCGGGTGAACTTCGAGCGCTGCGCGCCGTTCACCTTCATGTCGCGCAGCACCTCGGGGTCCATCGCCGCGTCGACGTCGCGGTAGCTGTAGTAGACCGTGTCCCCCTCGCGGCGGACGTAGACGTCCTCGGCGATCTCCTTCTTCCTGAGCTTCTTCGCGGCCTTGTTGTAGTTCGCCACCTCCTTCACGAGCCCCGCGATGCGCTCGCCGGACGGCTTCTCGAAGTCGCCGTAGGTGACGACGGTGGCGAGCTTGTACTTCCGCCCGATGGCCTGCACGGAGTCCTTCATGCCGCGCGTGGAGGTGCCCCCCTCGGCGGTGGTCCCGGCGGCCTGGGCGATCTCGTGCTCGTCCACGTCCACGCCGTAGTAGCGCAGCACGCGCTCGGAGGCCGCGACGGCGCAGTAGCCCTTCTGCCCCTGGTCCACCATCGGCACGTTGTCGATGAAGACGTCGCCTCGCGGGTCGCGGACGACGTTGTCGACGATCTTCTTCGCGCCCTTCGCCGCGCCGGCCTCGTCCCGCCGGGCGCCGGACGCGAGCCGTTCCGGGCCGTCCACCGCCAGGCGCACGAACCCCGGCTCGAACGTGTCCTTTTTGCTCCCGTCCTGCGCGTAGTTCCACGTGAGGCGCGCGACCGTGGGGATGGCGGTCTTCGGCCAGGTCTGGGACTTCTGCACCACGCCCTGCTTCGCGACGCGCTCGCTCGCCGTCGGCGGCGGCTTCGCGCCGGCGGGCGTCAGGCGCGCGCGCACGTCCTTCACCATCTGGACGAACGCGTCGCGCGTCATCGTCTTCTCCTCGCGTACCCGGCGGCGCAGGCGGTGCCCGTCCGGCGTCGTCACGACGACCTCGCGCTCGGTGCCGGCCGTCGCGAAGAGCATGAGCTCCACGCGCGCGATGCCCCCGGCCTCCCCGAAGGCGACCTTCGTCTCGTAGACGGGGATGCCGTGGTAGACGACGGCCCCGTCGAGCCGCGTGTCCGCGCCGTCGCGGCTGCCGGACGTGAACTGGAAGCCCTGCCCCTCGTGGCGCTTCACGAACAGGACCGGGTCCGACTTCCAGAACGCCTCCTCCGCGAGGTCCGCCCCGATATCGTAGGCCGCGTCATCTGCGGCGAGCGCCGCGCCGACGGCCGCCAGCGCGGCCAGAAGAATGCCCTTTCCCCTCATCGTTCCCTCCTGTCTTCCCTTCGTGCCGCGTCCCTTCGCGCGCGCCCCGCACCGACGGGGCCCGGCGCCCGGAAACCGGCACGAAGTCGACCAGCCTCCGGTCAAAGTCCACCTTCTCCACCCGCACCTTCAGGCGCGCGCCGACGCCCCAGGCCTTCCCGCCGCCCACGAGCTCCTCGCGCACGTCGTCCCACCGCAGGTAGGCGTCGGAGAGGCGCGAGACGTGGACCATGCCGCCCACCACGAGCAGCGGGAGGTCCACGAACACGCCGTAGCGCGTACACTTGGAGACGACGGCGTCGAAGCAGTTCGCCGCGCCGCCCCGCTCCAGCGCCGTCTGCAGGTAGCGGAACTTCTTGATCTCGTCGAGCGCGCGCTCCGCGTCGTCCGCGTTCTGCTCGCGCTCCGAGCAGTGGAGCGCCGCCGCGTTCAGCCGGGCGGGGTCGAGCCGCCCGCCCTTGCCCGCGATCCAGGACGCCAGCTGGCGGTGCAGCACGAGGTCCGGGTAGCGCCGGATCGGGCTCGTGAAGTGGGCGTAGTACTTCTTCGCGAGGCCGAAGTGCCCGATCTCCTTCGCCGAGTAGAGCGCCCGCTTCATCGAGCGGAGCACCATCACCGAGACGACGCCCTCCAGCGGCGAGCCCTTGAGCTTCTTCAGGAACTTCGCGAGGTTCTTCTGGTTGGAGAGGTCGCCGCAGGAGATGCCGAGCTTCGCGAGGTTCGCGCGCAGGTCCTCCAGCTTCTCGGGGTCCGGCGGCTCGTGGAGGCGCGCGAGGATCTTCACGCCGCGCGTCCAGAGCTCCTGCGCCACGGCCTCGTTCGCCGCCACCATGCACTCCTCGACCAGCTGGTGCGATGCGTCGTAGGGGCGCACCGCGATGCCGGTCATCATCCCGTGCGCGTCGACCTGGATCTCGGCCTCGGGCACCTCCATGTCGAGCGCGCCCGCCGCGAAGCGGTTCCGCCGCAGCTGCTGCGCAAGCGCGTGGATGGCGTGGACGACCTTCCGCTCCGCCGGCTTCAGCTTCGGCCCGCCGGCCTTCTCGCCCTTCAGCTCCGCCATCACCTGCTCGTAGGTGAAGCGCGCCTTGGAGCGGATGACGGACTTCGCGAACGCGCGCGCGATGCAGGCGCCCTTCGCGTCGAAGGTGAGGAAGGCGGAGAAGGCGAAGCGGTCCTCGTCCGGCACGAGCGAGCAGACGCCGTTCGAGAGCTGCTCGGGCAGCATGGGCACGACCTTGTCCACGAGGTAGACCGAGGTGGAGCGGCGGTACGCCTCGCGGTCGAGCGCGGTGCCGGGGGCCACGAAGTGCGAGACGTCGGCGATGTGGACGCCCAGGACGCGGTTGCCCGCCTTGTCCGTCTCCAGCGACAGCGCGTCGTCGTAGTCGCGCGCGGTCTCGGGGTCGCAGGTGAAGACGAACTTCCTCCTCAGGTCGAGCCGCCCGTCCGGGACGCGGCCGCGCGCCTTCGGCGGCACGCCCGCCCGCTCCGCCTCGGCGACGACCTTCGGCGGGAAGGATTCGGGCAGCTCGAACTGCTTCATGACGGCGAGCGTGTCGAGGGAGGGGTCGTCCGCCGGGCCGATCACGTCCGTGATCTCGCCCTCGGGGGCGAGGCGCGGGTTCTCCCAGCGCACGAAGCGCATCACGACGCGGTCGTTCAGGCGCGCGCCGTGCGCGTCCGGCACGATGAACTCCTGGCGGTAGGTCGGCGAGAGCGGCTGCACGCGCGTGAAGCGCCCGAGCGAGGCGACCGTGCCCACAATCGAGCGCGGCGCGCGCGCGTCGATGCGCAGGATGCGCCCCTCGGGGCCCCGCCTGCCCGCGTCGCCCGCCGGGCCCTTCCGCCGGGGGCCCGCCCCCCGCTGCTTCGGCGCGATCGTCACCGTGTCGCCCACGAGGGCCGTGCCGAGGTCTTCGCGCTCGATCCACGTCGCCTCGTTCGTCTCCGGATCGACGAGGAAGCCCGCGCCGTTGCGCGCCATGTGCAGCTCGCCCGTCATCGTCCCCGTCCCGCCGGGCGCCTGCCGCGCGCCCCGGCCCTCTTTCTGCCTTCTTCTCTTGTCCATGTTCAAACCCTTCCTAGAAGAACCACTTTGCGCACGCGAGGAGGCCCTGCTTCCACGGGACGCGGTGCGAGACGCCCGTCTTGCCCGCGAACTCGGCGAGGTGGGCGACGTACCAGTCGTAGTTCCGCACAAGCGCCTGCTTGTTCGAATACTGCGGCGCGAAGCCGAGCAGCTTCTCGGCGCGCGCGATCGAGACGTAGCTGTCCGTCGACGCCGTCTCGTACACCCACGGGTAGAGCGGCGAGAGATGGAGCTTTTCGAGGATGCGCAGGATGAAGACGAGCGGCGCCGCGGGCATGCCGCGGATCTTCTTGCCGTGGCCCGCGCGGTCGAGGACGGCCTGGTAGTCCTCCTTCATCGTGGTGAACGCCTTTGCGCCGATGTTGAACTCGGTGTTCACGGCCTTTTCGGCGAGCGTCATCGCGAGCCAGATCGCCTCGCAGAGGTCCGCCACGTCCAGCAGCTGGTAGCGGTTCTCCCCGCTGCCGATCATCGGGAAGCCGTGGCCCGTGTAGGCCCAGTCGTAGAAGAGCGCGAAGACGCCGAGGCGTTCGGGGCCGACGAAGCTCTTGGGGCGGATGACCGGCACGCAGAAGCCGTCCGCGCGCGCGGCGCGGCAGACCTTCTCCGCCTCGATCTTCGCATGGCCGTAGGGCCCCACGCCGACCAGCTCGTCGTCCTCGTGGATCGGGTGGCGCTTCGGCACGCCGTAGACCGCCGTGGAGGAGATCTGGACCATGCGCGGGCAACCCGCGCGGCGGCACGCGGCGATCGCGTTGCGCGCGCCGTCCACCTCCGTCGTGCGGATGTCCTCGGGCGGGTAGAGCGGCAGCGCGGCGGCGGTGTTCACCACCGCGTCGCAGCCCGCGACGCATGCGTTCACCGCCGCCGGGTCGCGCACGTCGCCCTTCGTGAACTTCAGCCAGGGGGCCTGCGTCTCGGGATAGTCGAAGTCCGCGATGTCGAGGACGCGGACCTCCTCCACGCCCTTCGCGCGCAGATGGCGCACGAGGTTGATGCCGAGGAACCCGCTTCCGCCCGTGATGAGAACCGTCTTCATGCCGTCTTCACTCCGTAATCGAGACCATGAGGGCCGCCGCCGTCGCGCGGTCGAGCACGAACACCGCGTCCGCGCCGCCCACCGTCGCGTAGCGCCCGCCGTCGGGGGCGCGCGCGCCCAGCATCAGGTTGCGCCGCACCGCGTCCGCGCCCTCGAAGTCGAGGGCGATCACGAGCGCGGGCGCGGCGAGGCCGCACCGCCGCAGGTCGTCCGGCGAGGCCGTGAGCGTCTCGACGGACGCCGCCTCCACGCGCGTGAGCGCGGCGAGGAGCTTCTTGACCGCCTCCACGTTCACCGTCATCGGGGCCTGCTCCCCGGCCAGGCCCCACGTCCCCCGTTCGGGGTCGAGGACGACCGACGCGCCCGTCCCCTCCGCCGGCTTCAGGGTCAGCCGCCGCACGGCCTTCGCGTCCAGCTCCAGCAGCGTCTTCGCGCGCAGGTTCGCGAACGGCCCGCACGCCTTGAAGAGGTCCTGCGCGACGGCGACGTCCGGGTGGACGCCCGCCGTCGTCGCCACGGAGACGCGCACCGCCTCCTCCGGCGGGATCCGGTCCGGCACGTCGTTGCGCCGGATGCGCAGGACCGCGTTCACGAGCGCCGCCGCCGCCGCCGGGTCCGCCGGCGCCACCACGGGGGCCTCCAGCCGCCACGCGCCGTCCGCCCCCCGCGCGAGCACGTAGACGAGCGGCCCGGCGGAGAGGGAGACGGAGCGCACCTGCTCGTCCGCGCCGAAGGGGAAGACGCGCGTGTCGCGGAACGCCGCGTCGCTCTTGCGGAAGAGGTCCGCGACGGCCGCCTCCAGCGTGACGACGGCCGTGCCGTTCTGCACGAGCGCGTAGACGAGGTTCGTGCCCGCCGGCGCGCCGAAGACGAGCTGCTCCGGCAGGCCGGCCTCCGGCTTCACGTTCACCGAAAGCCCCGCCTCCGCCGTGAGCCCGTAGGGCGCGAGGGCGGAGCGCGCCAGCACGGTCCGCTCGCCCGGGGCCGCCCCCCGCTGCGCGGCGGACGGCATCACGAACCCCGCGATGCGCGCCCCCACGAGGCCCGCCACCAGCGACGCCACCACCGCCCCGTCCGCCGGCGCCTCCACCGGCGCCGCGAGGCGCCAGCCGGACGTGTTCCGCACGAGGCGGATGAACGGCGCCTCGGGCGCGTGCAGGTCGAGCCCCGCGATCTGCTCGCGCGTCCACGCCACGAGCGCGCGCACCCGGAAGCCGTCCGCGTCCGCCGGAATCGCCTCCAGCGTCGCGGCGGGGACGGCGAAGACGTTCTGCAGGCCGTCCACGCGCGCGTAGACGTCCTTCCCCGAGGCGGAGCGCGCGCCGAAGAGGACGCGCGCCGTCCCCCCGCGCGTCCGCAGCGCCACCGCCGTGCGCACGCCCCCCGCGAGGCCGAAGTCCGCGAAGTCCTCTCCCAGCTCCGCCAGCTCGGCCGCCGTGCGCAGGTCCACGAGCGGCTGCAGCGTCAGCGCGTCCACGAGCCGCGCGACCGGCGCGGCGTCCGCCGGCGCCGCATACGGCTCGACGAGGCTCCATGCGCCCGCGTCGTCCCTTGCGAGCCGCGTGACGTTCGTGCCGTCGCGGACGATCTCGACGCCCTCGACGGCCTCCGGCGCGAACGTGCAGAGCGTGTTCCGCGTCGTCTCGCTCGCCACCGCGCGCGCGCGCCAGGAGAGGAGCGCGAGCGCCGCCGAGAGGAGCGCGATGCCCGCGAGGAGGAAGGCGATGGCGCGGCGGTTGCTCATGGCCCGCGCCTCCGGAAGGCCCAGGCGGCGAGCCCCGCCAGCAGCACGAGGGCGACGGGGCCGAGGACGGCGACGGCGCCGAAGCGGATCCAGCCCGCGCGGTCCAGCCCCGTCGCCACCGTGTTCCCCGGCGTGCGGGAGGCCGTGAGCGCGTCGAGGCCCGAGAGCCACGCGAGCGCGTTGAGGAAGAGGTCGCGGTTCGCGTTCCCGCGCAGGGCGAGCGCGCCGTTCGAGACGAACGCCGCGTCCCCCAGCGCCACGAGGCGCATCGGCCGCAGGGCGATGTCCTTGGCGACGTCGCCGCCGCGCTCCAGCGCCACGGCGAGGGCGAAGGGTCCGCCCGGCTCGGACGCCGCGTCGCGCACCCACGGGCGCACGGCCGGCTCGGACTCGCCCCAGGCGGCCTCGTCCGTGCGCACGAGCTCCGTGTAGACGGTGCCCTCCGCGCGCGCCGCCGGGGCGGGCGCGAAGGCCACCGCGCCGTTGAAGACGGCCGTGCCCCCCGCGAGCGGCCGCGTCACCGCGTGGTCCGCGAAGTCGCGCGCCACCACGTCCGCCCCCGTCAGCGTGCGCGGCGAGACGATGCGGTAGGGCAGCGGCTTCGCGCCGAGGTCGGCGAGCAGGCCGCCCACGCCGGTGTTCGGGCCGGGGGCGGCCAGCACGAGCAGGCGCCCCCCCGCGCGCATCCAGCCCGCGAGGCGCGCCGTCTCGACGCGGGAGAACGGCTCGCGCGCGCCGGCCACCACCAGCGCCGCGCAGTCGTCCGGCACGGCCGGCGCGGCCGCGAGGTCGAGCGTGTCCAGCCGGTAGCCGTCGCGGCGCAGCTCGCGCGCCATGTCGCTCAGGCCGCAGGCGGGGTCGTAGGAGGCGTAGGAGGCCTCCCCGTGCCCCGTCGTCCAGTAGACCGTCTCGCGCAGGGCGGGCAGCGTCAGCCGCTGGAGGGCCGACGCGCAGGCGGCCTCGCCCGCGAAGACGCCGGCCGCGCCCACGGCGACCGCGCCGTTCGTCGCGCCGGCGAAGAGGTCCGCCACCGGCACGACCTCGCGGCGGTGGCCGCGCCGGAAGACGAGCGAGCCCTCCTCGGCGCCGTTCCGCACGAGGTCCACGGCGCGCCCCAGCTCCCAGCGGGGGTCCACGTACTCGACCGCGAGGCGGGCGCCGGCGACGGAGCGGGCGGTCGCCTCCAGGCCGCGCAGCAGGCGGGCAACGGCCCGGAACTCCGGCGCGCGCCGCGCGAGGAAGCACGTCACCTGCACGTCGCCGTGCGTCTCCGCGAGGATCTGCCGCGTCCGCGCCGAGGTCTTCGTCCGCCCCGCCCGCAGCGGCAGCTCCAGCGCGACGTCGAGCCGCAGGGCGAGCATCGCGACGAGCCCGGCGAAGACGAACGCGAGAACCGCCGCCGCCGAGGTCGAGGCGCGCAGGCCCCAGGCCGCGCGCCCGCGCAGCCGCGCGCAGGCCACGGCCTTCGTCGCGGCGAAGAGCGCGAAGAGCGCCAGCACGCCGTAGAAGACGGGCGTCGAGAGCCGCACGAGCCCCGTCGCGAAGTCGACGATGTGCGCCTCGAACGGCATCGACGCGAGCTTCATGCGCAGGACCGGCGACCACAGCGTCGCCATCTCGAACGCCGCGTGCGGCAGGGCCAGCATCAGGACGAGGGAGGCGAACGCCGCGAGCGCGGCGTGGCGGAAGCACGCGCTCGCGAGGAGGCCCGCCGCGCACCAGAGGGCGGACTGCAGCAGGAGGGCCAGGACGGCGGGCAGGAAGGAGAAGGCCGAGAACGCCCCCCGCAGGGCCGGCGCGCAGAACGGCAGCGCCGCCAGCGGCACCAGCAGGTACACCCCCAGCACGAGCGCGCCCATCGCGAAGGCGCCCAGGTAGAGGCCCAGCACGACGTCCCGCTCGCGCACGGGCGCCGCGAGCAGCAGCTCCAGCCGCCCGCTCGCCCGCTCGTCCGCGACGAGCCGCATCGTCAGGAGCGCCGCCAGGAGCGGCAGGAAGGGCACGGCCGCCGCCGCCCACAGGGCCTCGACGGGCGTGGTGCCGCCGTCGCCGCGCAGGAGCGTGAACGCGAAGAAGCCGCCCGCGAGCGCGAGGAAGCCCGCCGCGCTGAACGCCGTCGCCGGCGAGGCCCACAGCCGCCCGAACGTCCGCAGGAAGATGACCCGGACCGTGCGCGTCATGCGGCGCCTCCCGCCGGGGGCGCGGGCGGGTCCAGCCCCAGGGCCGTCCGCACGCCCGCCGCCGTCTTCGCGCCGACCACGCGCCCCGCCCGCAGCACGTAGAACGCGTCCGCCCACTGCGCCAGCTCGTCCAGCTCGTGCCCGCTCACGAGGACGGCCGCGAACGAGGAGACGGCCGCGACGATGCGGCCGAAGGAGGCCCGCGTGGCGGGGTCGAGCCCCGCCAGCAGGTCGTCCAGCAGCAGGACGCGCGGGCGCAGCAGCACCGCGTCCGCGAGCGCCACGCGCTTGCGCAGGCCGAAGGAGAGCGTGCCGACGGGGGCGTCCGCGTAGGGCCCCAGCCCGCACAGGTCCATCGCCTCCGCCACGCGGTGGCGAATCTTCTTCGCCATCTCGCCGCGCAGGTTCGCCCGGTAGCGCAGGTACTTCCGCACGCGCAGGTCGGGGTCCGCGCACGCCGCCTCGGGCAGGTACCCGAGCATCCGCCGGAAGCGCAGCGGCTGCCGGAAGGCGTCGATCCCGTCCACGAGGACGCGGCCGGACGACGGCAGGCACACCCCGGCCAGGATCTTCAGGAGGGTGGTCTTTCCCGCGCCGTTCGCCCCCGCGAGGACGGCCGTCTCCCCCGGGGCGAGGGAGAACGACACGTCCTCCAGCAGGGGCGTGCGTCCCCAGGAGAACGAGATGTGCTGAACGTCGAACATCAACGGGGCTATTCTACCATATCTCCGCCCCTTCGTGGAGGGGGTGCGGCTAGCCCTTGAAGATGAAGAACTTGCGGACGAAGAAGTTCACGAGGAACGACACGGCCACCTCGACGAAGACGGCCAGGGTCGTCATCATCCCGCAGGCGTCGATCAGCGCCTTCATCACGCCGAGCGCGACCACGGTCGCGAAGGTCGCCGCGCCGAAGAACATCCCGAACTCGGCGTACCACCTGAACTTCCCCGGCCTGAAGACGAACCAGCGGTTCATCAGCCAGCAGAAGACGTTCGCCACGACGAAGCCCGCCGCCGTGTCGAGGGCCGCATACGTGCCGCGCGCGGCGTACCACGCCTCGCCGCCCGTGAACGACCCGGCGGGCAGGCCCAGGAAGCGCACGGCCCAGTCGTCCGGCGCGAGGCACCGCAGCCAGCACGACGCGAGGACGTAGAAGATGCCCGTCTGCACGCACGTCGCCGCGACGCCGATCGCGCCGTACTTGACGAACTGCGCGAACGGCCCCGCGTCGTGCGAGAGGAATCGTGCAAGGGCGCGTGTCACTACAGGAGCTCGTTGACCTTCTTCATGACCTCGAAGGCGTCGGCGACGTAGAGGACGTCCGCCTTGCCCTGCGCCCAGCCGCAGTTCGCGTCGAGGTTGACGGCGCGGCGCTCGTTGACGAAGCGCCAGCCGACGACGTGCGGCTCCTCGCCGTGGCAGCAGGTGGAGAGGCCCTTCGGATGGCGCGGCGTCGCGCCCGTCTGGCCGACCTGGTTCATGTGGCTCATGAACGAGAACGCCTGGGCGGCCTCCGGCATGTCGACGAGCGACTTGGAGGAGCCGAGCGAGGCGCCCGACTTCGCGAGGAAGCCCGTGACCGTGGCGGCCGCGTCGTCGAGGTGCGTCGCGCCGTCGGCCTGCTTCTTCGTCCAGCCCGCGCCCGCCACGAAGAGCAGCTTCGCGTCCGGCCGGATTGTGGAGGCCCCGCCCGCGCCGGCCGCCACGACGCCGTTGACGGCGGTGCGGGTGGGGGCGGACGCGGCGGGCGCGGCGGCCTGGGGGGCGACGCCGAGCTTCGCGCAGATCTCGCCGAAGAGCGAGGGGTCCGTCACGACGACCCACGGGCGCGCCGCGCGGCTGAACGTGGTGAGGATGCGCTGGCGGTAGGCCCAGCGCTGCACCGTCGCCTTCTCGCCGTCCACGGCCACGTCCACGGCGTTCGTGTCGATCTCCGCGCCCGCGCGGAGCGCGGCGGCCGGCATCGCGCGCTTCACGCGCGACGTGCCGGGCACGAGGACGAGCTCCGCGCCCGATCCCTTGACCAGTTCGGCGAATGCGGGCACGTCCTGCGCGAACGTCCCGTTCCCTTCGATCACATAAGCGGCAATCTTCATGTCAGTCTCCCTCACGCCTTGATCCAGTCCACGAGCTCGCGCGCGATCTCCGCGGCGGACATGTCCTTCTTCACGACCGTGTCGCGCTTCGCGCGCGGCACCTCCACCTTCTCGTAGGCGATGCCGCCCGTGCCGACGTCCGCGGCCGGCGCCTTCATGAGGGCCGGCATCACGCCGCGCATGTTCATCATGCCCACCTGGGGGTTGTTCGGCGGCTCGGGCAGGCTGCCCGTCGCCCAGCCGACCGCCGCCGGGAAGCCCGCGCAGGTCGAGGAGAGGTACTGCCCGCCCTCGATGCGCTCCAGCACCGTGAACGAATCGTCGTCCGCCAGCTTCAGCTCGTCGACCGCCGTGAAGGCCTCCGTGACGCCGAGCAGCTCGGCCACGAAGGGCAGGGTGACGCCCGCGTCGCGGGACGCGCTTGCGCAGCCGCCGAAGAGGAGCGTGGCGGAGAGGTCGAGCCCGGGGATCGCCTTGATCGCCTTCGCGAGCTCGGCCGCCACGGCCTTCGCGTCCGTGAAGCCGCCCGCCGGCGCGTTCACCGCCACGAGCGTGAACGGCGCCTTCTGCGCGACGGTCATCATGAGCTGCTGGAGCTTGGCCTTCGGGCCGAGCGCGACGAGGTAGACCTTCGAGCCGGGGCGCTGCTTCGCGAGGTTCGCCGCCTCGTAGAGCGCGCACGCCGCCCACGGGTCCAGCACGCTCGGCAGCATCTGCTCGTTCTTGAGGCCGGGGCCCTGCGGCGTCTCGACCGGCTCCAGGGTCTGAAGCGGATCCGGCACCAGCGACCCGCATACGACAATGTTGATGGGTTTGCTCATTTCTTTCCTTTCGAAACGGATTTGGGACGGTTGTGGACGGGCGATGCGACGCCCTCGGGCCTGCGGCACTTCACGTGGCACGTGCCGCACGAGCGGCGCGGGTCGCCGCCGTGCGCGCCGTGGCAGGCGACGCACGACAGGCCCGCGTGGGGCCCGGTCGGCGTGCGGTCGTCGGACGAGCCCGCCTCGCCGAAGGCGTTCGCGGCGTGGCACTGCTGGCAGAGGCGGCGGCGCGGGTCGAGGGCCTGCGGCACGTCCTTCCCCGCCTGCACGATCTTCTGGAGGAAGAGCTGCGACGGGTCGAAGTAGAGCTGCTCGGGCCGCGAGTAGAACGCGACGGGCCCCTGCGCGCGCGTCTTCGCGAACGGGTCGCCGCCCCGCAGCGGATGGCCCCGGTGGCAGGCGAGGCAGGGGACGGCGGCGCGGCGGCCCTGCGCGGGGTCGCGGAAGCGCCAGACGCGCGGCAGCTCCTCCGCCGTCTGCACGCGGGCGAAGCGGCCCTCCGCCGGCACGCGCGCGAGGATCGCCTCCGCATCGCCGTCGAGGAACATCCCATGGCAGCGCAGGCACTGGTCCGCCGGCTTCCAGGCGCGGTTGTGGCGTTCGTCCAGGAGGAACTTCGCGACGGGCGCGGCGTGCCCGCTGCGCGCCCAGCCGGCGTACTCCCGCTGGTGGCAGCGCCCGCATGCGGCGCTCATGCGGTCGACCTGCGCCTCGCCGAGCGGCATGTCGCGGCGGAGGGCGGGGTGGTTCGTCGCCGTCACGTGGCGCCACGCGCGGCGCAGGTTGTCCCCCGCCGCCGCGAACGAGGAGAGCGTGCCGCCGTGGCACGCCTTGCAGCTCACGTTCGTGTGCGCGCCGCGGGCCCAGCCGTCGCGCGCGCCGCGGATCTCGTGGCAGGCCGTGCAGGTGCGGTCAGGCGGCGCGAACTCGAACCAGGCGAGCGCGCCCAGGCCCGCGAAGAGGCCGAAGAGCGCGAGGGCGACGAGGGCGGTCCAGAGTGCCTTCAGCATCTGCTACACCCCCAGGTCCCGGCGATGGGCGACGATGCCCTGCCCCACGCGGAAGGCGAGCGCCATGATGGTGAGGACGGGGTTCATGCCGCCGTTGTTGACGTGGAGGGAGCCGTCCGCCACGAAGAGGTTCGGGAAGTCCCACACGCGGCCCCAGGCGTCGCACACGCTCTTCGCGGGGTCGCGCCCCATGCGGCAGGACCCGCTCTGGTGCTGGCCGCCGAGGCTCCACGAGGTCCACGGCCTGTCGCCGCCGCTGCCCTGCTGGATGCGCGTCGCGCCGCACGCGGCGAGGAGGTCCTTCGCGCGGTCGCACAGGAAGCGGCGCGCCTTGGCGTCGTTCGGGTGCTCGCGGCCCTCGGCGACGAGGAGGGGGAGGCCCCAGTAGTCCTTGCGCGACGGGTCGAGGCGCAGGCGGTTCTCCCAGCGCGGCGTCTGCTGGTGCGGGCCGCAGACGCGGACCATCTTCCGGTAGTGGGTGCGGATGAAGTCCTTGTTCGCCCGCCCCCAGCGCGGCACGCCGGGGAACGCGCCCTGCGCGAAGATGGAGGGCGTGAAGGCGAAGTCCGTGTGGAGGACGCCGCCGCAGATGAAGCCGGGGTTGTCGTGGCAGTAGTCCATGAACGCGACGCCGCAGCCGGGCCCGGCCTCCTCGTAGAGGTCGTCGTCCACGAACCCGCGCGCGTCCACGTAGGCGTGGCTCGTGATGTTGCGGCCCACCACGTCGTGGCCGTTGCCCGCGCCGTGCGGGAAGAGCTTCGAGGTGGAGGTGAGGAGGAGGCGCGCCGTCGCGTTGGAGCCGAGCGCGAGCACGACGACCTTCGCGTCCACCTCGTGGACCTTGTCGTCTTCGTCGACGTAGGTGACGCCCAGCAGCTTCCCGCCGTCGTCGACGCGCAGCCCCGTCGCCATCGCGCGGATGCGCAGCTCGCAGTTCCCGCTCGCGAGCGCGACGGGGATCACCGTGTTCTGCGTGCCGCACTTCGCGTCGATCGGGCAGCGGTAGCCCACGCACGCGCGCTGGTGGATGCAGGCGGGGCGGCCGTTGTAGGGCGTCGAGTTGCGCAGGAACGGCACGTGGAACGGGTGGAGGCCCATCTTCTTCCCCGCCTCCCACACGCGCTTCGCCTCCGCGTTCAGCGGGAACGGCGGCATGGGGAAGCCGCGTTTGCGGGGCGCGGCGAAGGGATTGCCCTCGCCGCTGCCGGCGACGCCGATCTCGTACTCCGCCTGGTCGTAGAACGGCTCGAGGTCGGCGTAGGAGAGCGGCCAGTCCTCGACGGAGGAGTCGGGGATCTCGCCGTAGTGCGTCTTGAGCCTGAAGTCGGCTTCGAGGAAGCGCCACGCCATCGCGCCGTAGGTGACGGTGCCGGAGCCGACGCACGCCGCGTTCCATGGCACGACGACGCCGAAGCGGCCGTTGTCGTGGAAGTGGGCGCGGCGCGTCCGCGCGCCGAACGGCCCGGGGCCCTGCGTGAGCCACGGCGAGCGCTGGCTCGACAGGTCGTCCTCCCCGAAGACGTCGCCCTTCGCCCATTCGCCGCGCTCGAGGAGGAGCGTCTGCACGCCCGCGACGGCGAGCGTCTTCGCGGCGCACCCGCCGCCCGCGCCCGCGCCCACCACGACGGCCTCGACCGATTCCCGGACCGCCATGCCTCACGCCTCCTTCTTCGCCGGGGGCACGTCGCGCCCCGTGCAGCCGGGCCCGGCGACGCCGAGCATCCGGTAGCTCGCGTAGCCGGCGTTGCCGCCGTAGCGGGGATTGCCGTAGTAGCCCATCTTCACGTGCCGCAGCACGAGGTCGAAGAACTTCGGGTAGTCCTTCTCCACCTCGGCGGCGGGGCGGCCCCGGATGTGGGCGAGATGCGTGCGGTAGAGGTCGCGGTCGCCCGCGAAGGGGGCGTCCGGCGCGAGCTGCCAGTCGATGAAGCGCACGACGTTCGCCTCGCGCGCGCCGGGGTGGCCGCGCCATGCGTTCCACGCCGCCGGCGGGTCCGGCGGGATCAGCTCGTCCGCGAGCGCGGCGAGCGTTTCGGCCTCCTCGGGCGTGAGCGCCCGGTACGGCGCCTCGGGCGGGGCGCCGAGGTATTCGACGAGCCGCGCGCCGAAGAAGCCCGCGCCCGCGCCGACGGACGCGGTGGCGCCGAGAAAGAATGTCCGCCGCGAGATGCCCATTTAGATGCTCTCGGCCGGCGTCCCGTCCGCGGCGGCCGCCTCCTCGGGCTCGGCGGCGACGACGGAGACGGAGACGAGGTGCGCGCCCTCCGTGAGGCGCACGAGCCTGACGCCCATGCCGCCGCGCCCGACGACGGCGATGTCGACGACGCGCTGGCGCACCATGAGGCCGTCGGAGGTGATGGAGATGATGGACTCGTCGTCGCGCACGGCGTGCGCGGCCACCACGCGCCCGTTGCGGTCCGCGCCCTTGATCGCGGTCACGCCCATGCCGCCCCGGTGCTTCGCCTCGTAGGCGCTGAACTCGGTGCGCTTGCCGTAGCCGTTCTCGGTCGCGACGAGCAGGGTCTTCGCGTCGTCCACCACGTCGAGCGAGCAGACGGCGTCGCCCTCGCGCAGGGAGATGCCGCGCACGCCGGCGGCGGCGCGGCCCATGCGGCGCACCTCGTCCGAACTGTAGCGCGTGCCGACGCCGTTGCGGGTGATCATGACGACGTCCTCGCCCGGCCTCACGAGGCGCACCTCCACGAGGGCGTCGCCCCCGTCGATCGAGATGGCCTTGATGCCGTTGCGGTTGACGTTCTTGAAGTCGCCGAGCAGGGTCTTCTTCACCGTGCCCTGCGCCGTCGCGAACATCACGTCCACGTCGCCCTCGAAGGAGCGGATGGGCAGGAGGCGCAGCACCTGCTCGCCGGGCTGGAGGTTGAGGAAGTTGACGAGCGGCTTGCCGAAGCTCGCGCGCGGGGCCTCGGGGATCTCGTAGGCGTCCTTGAGGAAGAGGCGGCCGGTGTTCGTGAAGAACATGAGCGAGTCGTGCGTCTCGGCGACGTAGACGAGGCGCAGGAAGTCCTCCTCCTTGAGCTGGGCGCCCTTCACGCCGCGCCCGCCGCGGTTCTGCTCCTTGTATTCGGTGAGGGGGACGCGCTTGACGTAGCCGCGGTTCGAGAGCGTGATGACGCAGGGCTCGTCCGCGATGAGGTCCTTGAGGGAGACCTCGTTCTCGTCGGGGGCGATCTCCGTGCGGCGCGCGCCGTCCGCCTTGCCGGCGAACTTCTCGCGCAGCATGGCGAGGTCGTCCTTGATGATCTGGTAGACGCGCCCGGCGTCCGCGAGGATCGCCTGGAGGTCGGCGATCGTGGCGAGGAGCGCGGCGAGCTCGGCCTCCAGCTTCTCGCGTTCGAGGCCGGTGAGCTGGTAGAGGCGCATGTCGAGGATCGCGTTCACCTGCGGGTCGCTGAACCGGTAGGCCTCCTGCAGGCGCGCCTTCGCCTCGTCGCGGTTCTTCGAGGCGCGGATGATCTTCACCACGTCGTCGAGGTGGGCGATGGCGACGAGGAGGCCGTCGAGGATGTGCCTGCGGGCGAGGGCCTTGTCGAGCTCGAACTTCGTGCGGCGGGTGATCACCTCGAAGCGGTGGTTCACGTAGCAGCGGAAGAAGTCCTTCAGGTTCATGATGCGCGGGCGGCCCTGGTCGATCGCGAGCATGTTCGCGCCGAACGTCGTCTGCAGCTCGGTGTGCTTGTAGAGCTTGTTGAGGACGATCTGGCCCACGGCGTCGCGCTTGAGCTCCACGACGATGCGGATGTCCTCGGCGGACTCGTCGCGGATCTCCGAGACGCCCTCGACGGCCTTCTCCTTCACGAGCTCGGCCATGTGCCGGATCATCTCGGTCTTGTTGACCATGTAGGGGATCTCGGTGATCACGATCCGCTGGCGGTCGCCCTTCCACTCCTCGATCTCGGCGCGGCCGCGCACGCAGATCTGCCCCCGCCCGAGCTTGTACATCGCGCGGATGCCGTTCATGCCGCAGATCGTCGCGCCGGTGGGGAAGTCGGGGCCCTTCACGAACTGCATGAGGTCGTCGATGGAGCAGTCGCGGTGGTCGACGTAGTACGCGATGCCGTCGCAGAGCTCGCCGAGGTTGTGCGGCGGGATGTTCGTCGCCATGCCCACGGCGATGCCCTGCGAGCCGTTCAGCAGCAGGTTCGGGAGCTTCGCCGGCAGGACGGTCGGCTCGACGAGCGTCTCGTCGAAGTTCGGCATCATGTCCACGGTGTTCTTCTCGAGGTCCGCGAGCATTTCCTCGGCGGCCTTCTGCATGCGCACCTCGGTGTAGCGCATGGCGGCGGCGCCGTCGCCGTCGATGGAGCCGAAGTTGCCGTGGCCGTCCACGAGCGGCACGCGCAGCGAGAACGGCTGCGCCATGCGCACGATCGTCTCGTAGATGGACGAGTCGCCGTGCGGGTGGTACTTGCCCATCACCTCGCCGACGACGCGGGCGGACTTCATGTGCTTCGCGCCCGAGGTGACGTTGAGCTTGTACATGCCGAAGAGCGAGCGGCGGTGGACCGGCTTGAGGCCGTCGCGCGCGTCGGGGAGCGCGCGGCCGATGATCACCGACATCGAATAGTCGATGTAGTCGCGGCTCATCTCGTCGACGATGTCCACATCCTCCAGGATCCCCCCCGCAGGGGCTTCCGGCACGGCGGTTTCAACGGGTTCTTCGCTCTTCTCTTCGTCGCTCATGGCATGCAGTCTGGAATAACGGCTTCTGTCTTCGCTCTACGCTTTTCTCGCGGAGGCAAGTATAGCATTTCCGGGGCGGAAAACCAAGCGGAAAACGCAATGCCCCGGGACGCCAAGATCGCGGGTACGGCATGGGGGATTGACCCCTATAGCGCGAAATGGCGCCTAAAGGCAAGGACGTAGTCCTCCATGTTGCCGGTCGGGTCATCGAGTGAATCGAGGATGCCCTGCCATTCGCCTCTGGCCATTTCAAGGGACGAGATGAATGTGCGGAGCCGTTCCGCTATTTCATTCGGCACGGTGGCGACTTCGCCGGGCGGAAGAGCCCCTACAAGCGCCAGTACATCCCGGCGGTGCTTTTTTGAATCATGGTGCCGCAGACGATTACCCGTTCTCTCGTATTCACCCATCAAATTCAGGTAGGCGACAACCTTGAACACCACAAGGGCGTCGCGGTCCAGGCAAGGTATCCCGTCGATCACCATCGTGTTGGTTCGGGCGAAATCATAGCAGGTCCTGTCGAGGACGATGGCGCTCATGCTGTCGTCGGGCCCGTCTGGAAGGGACATGTAGAGCATCCCTTCGGGCGGTGGGAACGGGGGAGAAGACAGAAGCTCTATCCTTTTCGGAAACATCTCGTTCTTCGGGTTGACGAAGCGGTAGAATTTCGGCTTGTTCGCCCCATCCGATTCCTTCGCCATGTAGCAGTCGTAGCGACCCTCACGCAGAAATGCGTGGAAAGCGGACGTGAAGGACACCGACATCTTCTCGACGATGACGAGTATGTCTATATCCTGCGTCACCCTCGGCACAAGGTTGTTTTCCCGCCCGTGAAGCTGCATGGCCGTTCCGCCGATGACGATGAACGACTCCGAATGCGGGGCGAAGAACTGTTTGAACTTGTCGAACCCCTTTACCATAGCGTTTTCTCCAGAAGCCGTTCGGTCGCGATTTGAATACGGGGATCGGAGGAACCTTTCAGGGATATGCAGAGTGACAACGGATCGACCCGCCCCCTGCCGTCGTTGAGAAGCCGCGGATCGTAACGCCATGATTCCACGACATCCCCGTCATAGCGGTTTATCTTAGTTTCCGATATCTTCTTCACTTCGTTTACAGGAAGCGCGAGAGTCAGGAAACCATCAGCGACAATGTCCGAGTACTCGGCAAGTGCGGTGATGCCAGACTTGACGGCATCGTTGAATTTTTCCTTAACCCTAACCCTGCTGCGAACCGGTGAGACGAACACGGACGAAGCCCTGTCCCAGACCCTTTTCTTATCGAAGGAGAATTCCATTCCGCCGTCACGGCCAAGACGGATTGTTCTTGCGAGGGTACGGCGTTCAAGTTCCCTTACCGCACGCGACAGGTTGACGGGAGTGATGTTCAGACGTTCGCGAAGCGATGTAAACCACACGACTCCCGGCAACCGTTCGTGCAGGAGGCAGTCGAGCAGGACAACCTGTGCCCATGGGGTAAGGTGTACCCCGAGGGGGTTTTCGTCATCTACATACGCACGGTCCGATTCCAGTATCGCGCAGGGCGGCATGAATACCTGCCTCGACGGGACGACATACGCGACCTTTGCCGCCTTGAGGCGCGCGGCGAATTCCCTGTCCAGCCGGGAAAATGCGAACACGGGACGGGTGGAAAGGACCTTGCGAACGGCATCGTCGTGCAATACAATGTCGCAAGGCGACATGTCCTCACTTCGGGGAAACAAAACAACGTATTCCTCGCCGGCAATCTTGGAGCGAACCGCGTCATAGCGTCCTGCAACGTTGAGCGGCAGGACGGTTCGCAGGTCGACAATCTCGCCGACGGCCATACTGACGCCCAGCCGATTCAGGTAGTTCCTGACTTGTGCCGTAGTTAGTTTCATTGTTTCAGAAAAGATGAAAACATTGGTATGTTACATCTTTTCCGAAACCACGTCAATCCCCTCCATACCGGTGGAGGCCGGGGACGCAGTGTAGATCCCTACCTCAACACCTGACCCGAGCCGCTACAGGAACCGCAGGACTGCCGGACCTGGATCCGGCCTCGGCCCTGGCAATTCGAACAGGGGATTGACCGTGGGCCGGACGGGATCGGACGGCGCCGAGCCTTGTTCCCAAACAGCCCCGCCATGTTCGCCACGGCCTGGGTTGCGGCTGCGGCGGGATTGTCCACCCTCCCCCCTCCGCCGCAGCCCGGGCATCTGTTCCATGAGACGAACTGGCCAGATCCCCGGCATGACGGGCACCGCCGTTGCACCCGGACCTTGCGGACCGTCAAGTCCGCCGTCCCCGGATTGACGAATTCCCATCCGGCCTCGGCACTCCACGAATCCGGCTGTGCCGCCGAAACCACATGGGCATACTGCGGATGCCGTACGCCCGGTCGCCACCGGCACCCCTCCTTGAACCTTTTATAGTCATGCCCCAATTGCCGGCACCGGGCCTCGACGGCATCCGGCGACAGCGAATCGATCCCCTGTTCGATCGCGTTCGCCTGTGCCAGCACCTGGTTTGCAAGCGACCGGTCGCACGTATACGGTCCATTGAGGTAGGAATGGACCCTCTGCCTTGCCTGATTGCAGACGTTGCGATACCACTCCTTTGGGTGTTTCCACTGTTCCACGACGGACTCCGGCGTTGCCGGTTGCGGGAGGGACGTCCGTACCGGTTCGCCGGACGGTACGGCGGGACTTATTCCCGTCGAGACCGGCGGAGCGGACTCGGTGGATGAGGCCTTACCGGCATTGCCGTCGCTCCGATCCTTGCCGTCCGAAATCAACACGGCGGCAACCACCACCACCAGTGCCAGGCACAGGACGACCAGAAGCTGATTGAGGGACTTGTTCATTGTCATTCCCCCTGTACGCTGAAGGGCATGAAGAACTTCGCCGTTCCGCTGTTCATGTCCGCATAGATGACCTTCCCCTGCGTCCTCTTTGACCGCAAGCCGCCCAGTGGCATGAACGTCGCCAGGTCATTGTCCGCAAGATTGATCGCAATCCGCTGTGAACAGCCTTCAAACAGGTTATGTTCCCGTACCCTCGCGAGAACGTTCTTCCGTGCCGCCTCGAAGTTCTTGACGACAAGAACCACATGAAAGGGCAGCCGGTCCTGGTCCTTGAATGCCGACAGGAACAAATTCCGCAGGGAGGCGGGGGTAGACATCCCTGCACCGGGCATTCCGCCTTCAGTCGCCGTCAAAGACCCGGGGCGTGCCGGCAGGAAAGAAGCACGTGGTACCGAAGATGCCTCCACCGGATGGAGCGTGCGCGCACGGTTGAAGTTCTCAACGATGAAGAATTTATTGGGGCACGTCGAGTCTGCCAGGCCCTGCAACCGCTCCGCCAGTTCCTGGTCCGTCGCCGTTCTCCCGTATACCGCGACATGCCGGAGACCGGGGAACGTGTTCCCCTCCATTGCCGGGTCATAGTAGACGGCCTCCGCATCCTCGGAAGCGGAAATCGCGTTCAGCAACGTGAACAGCAACCCCTTCTCGGCGCGGACTCCCGTGACCCGTCCGTCCGCATCCATGTCGCCATCGTTCCAGGCGACAAGCAGATGCCCGTTAAAGTAGTTCTCCAGTTCCGCGAAGACAGGACGCCGGATAAACGCGGTGTCCATGCCGACCAGAAGCCCCGACGAATTCGAGGCATTGTCCAACGCATCTTCATCATGTTCCCGCATCGTCTTCGACAGCCAGTCGGAAGAAGTCAGTTGCGGCAATTCCCGTCCGTCGTCGAAAGCGCCCTGGGCATCATGACCGCCCGAAGACACGCGCTTCTGGAATATGAACTCGGCCTGTTGGTCCACTGCATCGTCGCCCGCGAAGACTGCCTCCCGCGTATGGCCAGTTTCGGTGACGTTGTTCGAGAAGGAGACCCGTGGGACTTCAACGACCGCATCGTATCCCTTTGTGCCAAAGTTCTCGTTGACGATGCATTCCTTCTTGGCCAGAATGTTACGCACCAGTGCGGTGTCGTCAAGGATCTGTTCGTTTCCGCTTCCACTCAGTGAAATACGCAACTGTAGCTGATCCTTCATGCCCGCCAGACCCGAAATATGCATCGAGGCCAACGTCTGCGTTGCCAATAAGAGGTGGATGCCAACGGATCTGCCCTGTTTGAGGATCTTGGTGAGATTGTCCGCGATCTGTTCTCCGGTGGAGCCATCGAACATCACCTGGAACTCGTCAATGATCACCAGGATCCGGGCCATCTTCTCCCGAGTACACCCCATTTCACGATAGTCCTCATACTTGTCGATGTTACCCGCTTTTGCAAACGCATGGTTGCGGCGTTTCCGTTCGTCGTTCAGAAACTCGAACAGCGAAAGCGCGTATTCGGGATCGTTGCTGGCGGATATGCTCTTGACATGCGGCAGCCAGATTCTATTGTTCTGGTTCGTATCCGTGTAATGCCGAAAGGCCGCCCCATCCTTAAAGTCCAGCAGATAGAGATTCAATTCATCGGGCGCATACTGCCAGCACAGCGAATGGATCAGGACGTGCAGCAGGTTCGACTTCCCGGAACCAGTTGCTCCGCCCATCAAGCCGTGAACAGCCGGGTGTGCATGTGTCAGCAGTTGAAAGCGCGCCACGTCGTTTGAATCCTTCAGCCATCCAATGGGAGCCGACACCCCCTTTGACGCATCACCGTGCCAGAACTCTTCCAGGGCAAACAAGCCGTCAAGACGATGGTTCTGTCCCGGGCTTTCGGGAACGGCGGACTGAAGCAGGGAGATGATCTCCTTGAGTTTCTCCGTTCCGGGAATCTTCTCCAGAATGTCGTTCCGCGAAAGAACGTGCGCAACCTTCTCGTGATCAAATGACAACATGGCATTTCCTTTCTACGACTGAATCACGTCAATCTCCACGTCCGAGAACCTGTTCTTCCTGTCAGACGCGAATCTCGGATCGTCCCCGCAGACCTGGTTGTGGCCCTCCCCGGCAAACACCACATGGATACCGCGCCTACACCCATTCTTCATCAAGCTCTGGAGCATGGACATCCCGTCCGTGACGCGCTCGATTCCGGAAAGGGAAAACACCACCAGGACCTTGTACGGAAGAGGGGCCTCGGGGTGGTGGGCATTGTACGTCCTCCAATCCGGCTCTTCCGTCGTGAAGTAGCCATCCTCCACCAGTTTCCCGGAATAGTCGTACACCACCCTGAGCGCGCCTTCAAGCTGGTCCCGGCGGACGACAAGGTTCATGAGGCCCGGAACATGCTTCATCGTGGCGAGGCCAAGAACCGACCCGCCCTGTGCCTCGTGATCGAGAATGGTCATGTCGCAGCATCCCGGCGGAAGCGTCGTTGCCAGACGGAGCAGCAGGATCTACGCAATGTCCTTGTCCGGGATGGACATTGGATGCTCAAACGGGAACAGATGCACATGCGGCACGGTCATGTCAACCTTGATCCACGTGTCATTGCGGCTCCTGTAATGTGTCTCGTTCAGCAGGATGTAGGACGGGAACGTCGCCGTCCTGTTGACATGGCGCTCCTCAAGGCATTCCAATCTCGGTTGGGCCTCCCGCATCAACGAGATGCGCTCCGTCATCCATCCCATGATTTCATTGACGGAATTGCGCAGCGCCTGCTGGAGTTCCGCAAGGTCCCGGACCTTTCGCGAATACCGATTTCCCGGAATCGCCTCATGGACGATCGATGGCACTTTGGCGGGGGACTGCCGGCAGACGTCATTCGCCTGCCTCACCACCTGATCCACGTCACGCATCGCGTCCTGTACGCATTTCCACATGCGGTACGCCTCGGAGACCGCAGCGAGCTTCCCGTTCGCCTTCTGCGCAAATTCATCGACCTTGCCGACAATCGTTTCATGGTGGTGGCGGAACTCCTTCGCCTCCTCCGATTTTTCCATCAACTTGGGGTCCTGGCATTCCCCGGACGGCGTGTAGAAAACCTCCAGGGCGGCGTTCTCCTCCTTTGCCAGCGCCTGCAGTTCGCCGACCTTCGCGATGATCTTCTGCCGGTTCTCGACAACCGTCTCCACGTCCGAAAGATGCTGGTCGAACTGCTGTGCCGCCCGTGCAAGCCTCTCGGGATTGGGAATCTCGTTCCCCAGCGTCCTGAAGACGGACGCGACAATCTGTTCCAGCCTATGCAGACACGAACTCATCTGGGAATGGAGCTGGCTGAACTGCTCCGAATAGTCAAGGTGCAAGACGATGAGGCCGACATACTTGACAAGGTCGTCTGCGGCGGTGTTCGCCTTTTTAAGGCACAGCAACCTCGCCCGTACCGTGTCATCCAGTTCCTCCTCCTTCACCATTGGCAGATGGCGACACAGGGACCTGCCTCCCTTTTCTCTCTCTTCCATTGCTCCCCGCTCCGTTTTATGGGATTGACGTTCTTCAAATGATGTCCAGGCCTGTCGAAGACCGGCCGGCGGCGTTTCCGCATACGGCTCCGCCTTTCCCGATCCCGACGTGCCGCGTTCTTCGCGCATGCCGCCTGGTTCGAACTCCAGCTGCGACAGGTCGGTATCGTGAAGCGCGGCGACCGCCGTCTCGCAAATTCTCCTGGAGCGATTCGCACTGTCTTCGCCCAGTTCGGCGAACCTCCCGATCCGTCCCCAGAAACCGCTGAAGTTCTCCGCCATTTTCCGTCCCGTCGAGTCGGGAACTTCGTTCAGGAAATCCCTGATGGCGGCCTTTCCGCCCTGTAGTACCTCTTCCAGCATCTTCAGCTCCTTGCCTCCGCCCTACCTGCCCCCGGTACG
Source organism: Clostridiales bacterium CCNA10 (assembly GCA_963618935.1). Taxonomy (GTDB): domain Bacteria; phylum Verrucomicrobiota; class Kiritimatiellia; order RFP12; family UBA1067; genus RUG572. The sequence continues at coordinate 28,080 of CAVEVC010000113.1, forward strand.
TTCCCGTACCACGTTGTAGAAATTCTGGCACGTGCGCTCGTTCTGCTCGGCCTCGTCCCTGAGCCGGGCGATGGCGATCCGGCCCTCGGATGCATAGGTCTCCCTTTCCTGTCGGACCTGTCGGTCCGCCTCCGTGAGCAGTTTGACGTTCTCTTCGACCTCCCGGCGAAGTCGCCCGATCTTCCCAAGATGCCGTTTGAGGGCAAGGGCGTGTTCTTCCATCTTCCCGAGCTCCGCCTCCAGTTCGCGGACCTTGTTCGCCAGGATCTCCTTCCGGGCCTGGCAGGATCGACGTTCCTCGGGCGAGTTCCCCACGGGGACGGAAGACAGGGCAGCCGACGTCTCCCGGATCAGGGAACGCTGCCGGTCCATCATGTTCTGCAGCGCCTCCAGCTCTCCACCGTAGTGCTTGATCGCGTTTTCAACGGGATGGACCTTGTTCTCCTACTCCTCAAGCTTCTTGCCGACGATCTGGCATTGCTTCTCCAGTTGTCCGAGGTTGACCTGGTACGACGCCTCTGCGGCTTCCTCGGACTGCCGCAGGGACTTCAGCATGCGCAGGCTCGCCTCGGCCTCGCCGACGACGATGGACGCCCCGCCAACAACGGAACCAGTCGATAGAATCGAATTCATGTCCAGATCCCCTACACGATGCTCCGATAGCGTTCAGCCCAATCCAACTGTTCACGGACCTTTCGCTCCACGGTCTCCTGCAGCTGCTCACACGCCTGCAGGATGCTCGTGTTGATCTCCAGGAGCTTCCCCTCGGCGTGCAGAAGCGACTCGTCCTGCCAGCTTTGCGCAACGGCGTTTACCGCCATGACGATTCGCTGGACCAGTCCCTCCACGCCGTCGCGGATGGCCCGGATCTCGGCCCCGAAGTTCTGTACGGACTCCACGTCAAACTCAATGTCGTTCATGCCCTCACCTCTTTTCGTCGATGATCTGCCGCTTGCGCCTCACGAACGGCAGCAAGTCCTCGGTGGCCACCTGCAGCCCCCTGTGCAGGAGGACGTCTATTTCGGACACGAGGTTTTCCATCGCGGTGAAATCCGCATCACGCCAGGTCTCGCCCACGGTATTCAGCGACTGCCGAAGCAGCTTCCGGTATTCTTCCAACCCGTACTGGTAATCCAGGCAATGGGATTCAAACACATCGATGTCGCCGATGTTTCCGACACGAACCTGATTGACCATGCTTCCTCCCCCTACCGTTTAAAGATCTCGGGATTCCCGTCGATCACGCCGGTGGCCTCCGACATGAGGACCTCCATCTCCCGGCACAGGCGGTCCTCCCGGATCTGTATGGGCCTGATGGCCTCCCTTAGCGACTTCTCCCTCTTGGACAGCATCCTGTAGCTGAACGCCACATTCAGCCAGACCACAACAAGGATCGCGTCGATGAGATACCGCAGTGCAAGCTGCAGGAAGGTATCGCCCGTCTTGCCATGGCAGATGCCGATGCCAATCAGGCATGCAATCGTAACCCCTAAAAACAAGTTCTTCATTTGGTTCCTCTTTGCTGCGCCCGCTCGGCAATCGCACAAAAAGAAACCCTCTCCTTGTGTTTCACGCGAGGCTGTAGGAATTGCCTAGGAAGAAAAACAAGGAGAGGAAGCGCATTGCGCTTCCTGCACCGTGTCGTCTTCCATGAAACTTCCTACATTTCGCGTGACGATCGCCTTGCAGTTGCAAATTGACTGAAGGTATCCGAGGGTGGAGACGAAAACCGGCGCCCGTGCGGCCGCAGGACTCCCGAATCAGTTCTCGGACTCTGTTGTTGTCCCTCCACGTCCATGCGGGAAACCGCACACACGCGAAGAAACGGAGGGGATTATACCACAGATTCCCCCACCCGTGGTGGGGTTCACATGCAATTCATCGTCTATGGCCCGCGACGCTAGGCGAAGAACGTCATGGACGTCTTCTTGTACTCGCGCGTGGAGAGGAGCATCACGGCGGGCACGGCGGCGCCGGCCGCCCGGGCGACCTCTTCGGACAGGGCCTCGAACTGCGCGCGCGCCTCCGCCGCCGCGCGGGCGTGGACCATCGCGAAGAGGTTGTAGGGGAAGTTCGGCGCCTCGGGCCGCTCGTAGCAGTGCGTCACCTCGCCGCGCGCCGCGAGCGCGCGCCCCGCCGCCGTCGTGTCGCCCGCCACGCGCCAGCAGCACATGCCGTTCGCGGCCCACCCCGCGTTCCGGTGGTGGAGGAGCAGCCCGATGCGCTTGAGCCGCCCCTTCCGCCGCCAGACCTCCAGCGTCGAGAGGAGGTCCCACTCCTTCATGCCGAGCCGCCCGGCGAGGGCCGCGAAGAAGTCGGGCCGCGCCTCCGTGTCGCCCTGCAGCGCCCCGATGACGGCGCGGTCCCGCGCCGTGACGGGCGGCAGGTCGCCGCCCTCCGCCACGTCCTCCTCCCGCGCGCGCGTGGCGGCGCCGAAGACCACGTCCACCTTGTAGCGGCGCGTCGCCGGCAGGACGTGCAGGGCGTAGGGCCCCAGGCGCGCGGCCGCCTCGTCCGCCATCGCCGGAAAGATGTCCGCCGGATAGCTGAGCGTGAACCAGAGGTTCGGAACGCCCGGCTGCGGGCCGGACGGGGCTTCGCGCACGTAGCAGTGCGTCACGCCGGCAAGGGGCGTCAGCTTCGCCGCCGCCGCGTCCAGCGCCTCCGCGGGCACCGCGGCGGCGCAGAGGGCGGACCGGTAGCCGAGGCGGCGCGTGTCGAAGACGGCCCCGAACCGGCGCGCCGTCCCCGCCGCGCGCTGGCGCGCCAGGCAGGCGAGCAGGTCCGCCTCGCCGCACCCCAGCTCGCGTGAAAGCTCCTCGAACGGGCGCGCGCACAGCGGGATGCCCCGCTGCAGCGCGACCACCATCGCCGCGTCGTCCACGCTCACCGCTTGTTGTACGGGTAGCTGACGACGTCGTCGACGATCTGGCGGGCGAGGTCGGCCGCGATGCGCTGCGCCGCGTCGCGCTGGCCCGTCAGCAGGTCGCCCTGCACGAGGAACGTCGTCTCCGCCACGTACCGGCGCCCGTCCACCAGCACCCGGCCGCTCTCCTTGTCGACGAGCGACACCTTGGCCGTCACGAAGTAGCGGTATTCGCCCGCGCGCATGCCGTAGCCGCGGTCGTAGGAGACCGGGCGGCGCTCCGCCTGCACGAGCGCGCCCTGCACCTCGATGGACGAGTCGCCGGACCGGCGGATGGCGAACGTGCCCTCGCGCTGGAACTCGCGGAGCGTGTACTGCGCCACGATCGGGCCCAGCTCGGCCGACTGCGTGCGGTTCTCGAACACGGGCACCGCGACCGTGCGGATCTCGTCCGGCACGCGGGACGTCCACCGGTAGTCCGGCAGGCCCGAGCAGCCGCAGAGCGCCAGGGCGGGGAGGAGAAGGAGGAATGCGCGACGTTTCATGGACCTGGCACCTTTCAGTTGTTTGGCTCGGCGGGCGGCGGCACGGCGGCGGGCGGCGGGTCCGCCAGTTCGGCGATGCGCGCCCGCACGGCCTCCGCGTGGGGGGAATCGGGATATTCGGCGAGGAAGCGTTCCCACGACGTGCGCGCCGCATGGCGCGTGCGCTGCCTCGAGTCGTAGAACTTCGCGCTCCGATAGGCGTCCTCCTCCATGTAGCGCCCCAGCTCCTCGGCCCAGCCCTTCAGCTCCTCGGCCTGCTCCAGGTCGGGCCGCCGCGCCAGCGTCATCTGCAGGTAGCCCATCGTGTCGCGGCAGCGCGGGATGTTGTAGGCGAGGCGGCGGCACAGCCACATGCGCGCCCGCGCCTCCTGGTAGGCCGCCCGGCGCGCCTCGGCGGAGACGGGGTACTTGCTCTGCAGCGTCGCGTAGACCTTGCACGCCTCCTCGTACTGGCGGTCCTGCTCGCGCAGGCCGGCGATCTTGAGCATCGCCTCGGCCACGTAGGGGGCGCCGGGCGCGCGCCGCACGACCGACTCGTAGCGCTGGCGCACGAGGCGGTCCGAGAGGAACGAGAAGCCGAACCAGGACTTCTTCTTCTCGACCATCGTGTCCACGAGCCGGTAGCCGTACTCCACGAGCTCCTGGTACTTGCAGTCGCGCGCGTAGAAGTCCAGCAGGTACTCCAGCTGGTCGAACGCCTCCTCGTAGTCCTCCAGCGGACCGGCCAGCAGCTTCACGAACCGCAGCTGCGCCTGCGGCGCCTCCTTCGAGGCCGGCCATTCGCGCACGAGCGCGTCGCAGGCCTTCGCGGCCCCCTTGGGGTCGCCCTCCGCCTCCAGCGCCTGCGCGAAGGCGAGCTGCTCCGCCGGCGTGCCGCGCTTGACGCCGAACCACCAGCTCTTCTCGCGGCGTTCGGGCTTCTTCACGTCGTCGAGCCCGTCGAAGCCCGGATAGGCGTCCGTCGCATACGGCGAGCTGCCGCCCGTCGAGGCGCCCGCCACGCTCCGCGCCGGCGCCGCCCAGACAGCGCCCAGCGCCATCGCCGCGACGGCGCACAATCCGATTTTCCAAACCGTGTTGCCCATGCCCTGTCCGTTGTCCGTTCTTCTCTTCGTCCTGTTTTCCGCACAGTATACCACATCGCGCGCGCGCGCGCCACCCTCGCAAAAGTAAAGAAGACCCAACCGTGAGGTCGGGTCTTCCCTTGTTGCCTGCGCCTGCTGTCGCCTGCGCCTGCGCGCTTCGACTACCAGCGGGTGTCGCCGCGGTCGCCGCGGTCGCGGCGCGAACCGCCGAAACCGCCGCGGCGCTCGGTGCGGGGCTTGGGCTGCGACTCGTTCACGCGGACCGGCCGCCCGTCGAGCGACTGGCCGTTGAGGGCGTCGATCGCCGCCTGGGCCTGGGCGCGGTCGGGCATTTCGACAAAGCCGAAGCCCTTGGAACGACCGGTCATGCGATCGGTCACCACGCGCGCGGAGGTAACTTCGCCATACGCCGCGAAAGCGGCCTTGAGTCCGTCGTCAGTCGTCGCATACGCGAGGTTACCAACGTAGATATCCATCTCTTGCATCCTTACTTGATCACTTCAACGAATCGTGCCTCGGCACACGCCTTGGACGAGTTGTGGCAATCAGTTTACCACTTCTTTTTTACGCTCGTCAAGGGGGGAAATATATGGTTTAATATAAGGCACATGAACAAACTGGAAACACGCGCGCGCTATGAGGCGGCCAGGCGGCTGATCGGGCAGTCCAGGCGCATCCTCGTCTCCGGGCATCTCAGCCCGGACGGCGACTCGCTTGGCTCGATGATCGCGCTCGCCCGCCTGCTCCGCGCCGCCGGCCACGACGCCTACGCCACGGCCGACGTGCGCGCCCTCGGCAAGCCCGGCTTCCTGGAGGGCGTCGCCGACCTCATCCCGCTGCGCAAGCTGCGCCGCCGCAAGTTCGACCTCTTCGTCTACGTCGACGCCGCCACCCCCGCGCGCCTCCCCCCCGAGGTGCGCCCCTTCGCCGAGAAGCTGCCCACCCTCGTCCTCGACCACCACGCCACCAGCCAGGAGACGGGGACCGTCTCAATCGTCGACCCCGCCGCCGCCGCCGCCGGCGAGCTCGTCTGGCGCCTCGCGAAGTGGATGGAGTGGCCTCTCGACCGCGTCGCCGCCGAGGCCCTCTGGGTCGCGCTCGTCACGGACACCGGGCGCTTCGCCTACGACGCCACCTCCCCCGCCACGCTCCGCACCGCCTGCGACCTGCTCAAGCACGGCGTGCGCACGGCCTACATCAACGACGTCCTCTACTGCTCCTTCAACGCACGCGCAACCGAGCTCAAGCGCCGCGCCTGGCGCTCCCTCCACATCTGGAAGAACCGCAAGGTCGCCGAGGTCACCCTCACGCGCGACGACTTCCGCGAGGTGCGCGCCTCCAAGGCCGAGGCCGAGGACGTCATCGAGATCCCCCGCTCCGTCGCGCGGAACGAAATCGCCCTCTTCTTCTACCAGATCCCCGACCGCACCAAGGAGACGCGCTGCTCGATCCGCACGCGCGGGGAGCTGGACGCGACCGTCCTGGCCGCGAAGTTCGGCGGCGGCGGGCACCGCAAGGCCGCCGGCTGCACCATCACGGCCCCCATGGGGTCCGCAAAGCGCCAGATGCGCGCCGCCGTCAAGGACCTTCTCAAGAACGGCGCGTGCCGCAAGGCGGCGCGCACGCCCGCCCCCCCCCACGCCGCCGACAACGCCCCCAAGGGCCCGAATTGACAGTACACGAGTTTCCGCCTACGCGGAAAGGAACAGCCATGAGCCAATACAAGACCCTGATCACCTCGAAGCTGGACGTCATCCAGCGTCGCCTGAACGATGCGCTGGCCGGGAAGAACCTCCGGCAGCTCGAAGCCCCCATCAAGCGGATGAACCCGGGCGGCGCCCTGCCGGCGTGGTTCAGCCAGCTCGCGGCCACGCGCACCCTGCCGAACCTGGACGACCGCAACGCGGGCGGCATCATCAAGAAGCTGCTGATCGGCGTCCTCGAAAAGTACGTCCTGAAAGACCGCCAGAAGCTCCATCTCCTCCCGACCGGCCCCGTCACCATCCCGGAACTCGAGCTCGGGGTCAAGACGCCCTCCGAGAACTTCTGCACCATCGAGCCCTACTTCTCCGCCTACGAGCGCCTGACCGGAACCGGGTACGACACGCTCGTGCTCCAGACAAGCTACCAGGACGCCAAGCAGACGGTCGCGAAGAACCGCGGCCTGAAGGTGAAGATCATCAACGTCCGCTACCTCAAGGGATCCGAGATCGCCGACCTCCAGCTCTGCGCGATCGCGGAGAGCCTGAAGCGGGTCTACGCGGACCGGGAGGACATGCTGCGGCGCGCCATCAACTTCCTCGCCTACGCCAATCCCATGGACTGGGAGTCCGCCCACTTCATCGACCTCCTCCAGCGCCTCGGCGCCGGCGACCTCGACCGCGAAGACGCCTTCTGGCGCATCCGGAAGGAGTTCATGCGCAAGAACCGCCAGCACGAGAAGAAGGGCCGGATGCAGATCCCCCCCGAACAGCTGGAACACCTCGAATGCGCGCTCACCAGCCCGGACAACGTCGTCCTCCAGGCCGAGGCGTGGGCGATGCGGACGCTGAACGAGCATTGGCACGCCCCCAGCAAGGCCGTCTGGGCCCGCATCCTCACCCAGCCGCTTGAGGGCAAGATCGGCATGACCTTCATGCTCCAGTGGCAGTACCACTTCGGCACGCTCTTCCGTCCCGAGCGCTAGGGGCGGACCGGTCCCGAACGCGAGAAGAAGAAGGGGGAGGCCGCATGGACAAGGTTCTCGTCCTCACCGACGGCAAGGCCGGGCATGAAAACCAGTCCCGCGCCTTTGTCCGCGCGCTGGGCCGCGACTTCGACCTCGTCTCAGTCCGCTTCCGCAGCCCCCTCCACAAGGCCCTCTCCTATCTTCTCGACCACCTTGGCATCCATTCCTCCCGCCTGTTCGCCCTGGGCGCCGGCCTCTCCGGGCCCTACGCCGCCGTCGTGGGCACCGGGTCCGGAACCTTCTACGCCGCAAAGGCCCTCGCGCGCCGGCTGGGGACGAAGTGCGGCGTTGTCCTCTATCCGCGCGGCTACCGCATCGCCACGTTCGACTGCGTGCTCGCCCCCGCCTTCGACCGACCGCCCGCCGCCCCCAACGTCGTCGAAATCCCCGCCAACCTCGTCGCGAACGACGCCGCCTTCTACGCCGCCGGCACGGCCGCCTTCCAGGCGCGCCACCCCTTACCGAACCCCACCCGCCCCGTCCCCGCCGTCGCGGTCGTCATTGGCGGACCCAACGCCTGCTCCACGATGACGCCGGACTGGATGCGCGCGCAGCTCACGCGCATCTTCGCCGCACACGGCCACCCCTCCTTCCGCCCCGCGTCCCCCGGCACGTCCTCCCCCGTCCCCGAATTCTGGGTCACGACCTCCCGCCGCACCCCGCCCGCCGTCGAGGCCGTCGTCAGGGACTTCCCCTTCGACTACCGCCTCCTCTACTCGGAAGACCACTTCAACCCGATTCCCGCCTTCGTCTCGCTCGCGCAGACCCTCTACGTCACCGCCGAGTCCACCGGCATGCTCTCCGAGGCCTGCACCTTCGGGTCCGCCGAGGTGCGCATCCTCGACAACCTCAACCCCGGCCCCCACAAGTTCCGCCGCTTCGCGGCATCCTGCGCCGCCCTCGGCGCGAAGAAGATCGACCTCTCCGCCCCCTTCGCCGCCGCCAAGTCCCTCCTCGGCCTCTGACCGCCTCACCCGTTCTTGCGGCCCGCCAGCGCCTCGGCGCAGTTGAGGTAGTAGGCACGGATGCGCTCGTAGGCGTTGATCACGTCCAGCTCGCCGAGGACGCGCACCGACGAGCCGGGGTCCTCCGGCCCCACGCGCCCGAGCTGCGTCCTCCGGCACGCGCGGATGTAGTCGTGCAGCTCCGACGACTTCCTCTGCATCGCCTCCAGGTCGAACGGCACGCGCGGCGACG
>CAVEVC010000114.1:0-6152 GCA_963618935.1 Clostridiales bacterium CCNA10
CGCTCTTCGCCATCTTCGCGAGCGTGTCGAGGCGCGGGTCGGCGACCTCGACGATCGCCGAGTTCGGCTCGATCGTGCAGAACGGGTAGTTCTCCGCCGCCGCCTGCTGGCGCTTCGTGAGCGCGTTGAACAACGTGGACTTGCCGACGTTCGGCAGCCCGACGATACCGACTGAAAGCGACATCCTGGATCCTTCCGGTTGAAAACGAAAAGGTTGAAAAAATGGTTCCGATTGGAAAACGAATCCGATTGGGAAACGAGAAGACAGTATAGCACATCTTCCCGCGCGGAGGGCGGGGAGGGGGTAAAGGTTTTAGTTTTTAGGTTCTAGGTTTTAGCAGACTGGGGAGGGGTCACGCTCCTGCGCGACCTGTCGGCCCGGCACGCGAAGTACCCGCTCAGCTCGGCACGCGAAGTACCCGCGCCGCCCTCGGCGCGTGGCGTCCGAACGGGCCACCCCACAGCGCCACGCGCCGAGGGCGGCGCGGGTACTTCGCGTGCCAAGCCGACAGGGCGCCCGGACACTAAAACCTAAAACCTAAAACCTGGAACCTGAAACCTGGAGCGAGATGTGAAAAGACCGCCACGGGCGGGGGCGGATGTGCTATACTTGCGCCATTCGTCTTTCCTTTCCGATGGGTGGCTTGGCGGCTTCGATGGGCGGCTGGGCGGCTTGGCGGCACGGCGTTTCGGCGGGGGAGGGCATCGACGTCGAGGATTTCCATGAAGACACTTACGAAAATGACGGTTTTGGCGGGGCTGCTGCTCGTTGTCGCGGGCGCGTTGCTCGTTGTCGCGGGCTGCGGCGAGGCGTCGGGGACGGCCGCGCGGCCCGATGACGGGGCGGCGGAGGTCGCGAAGGGGATGGCGGCGCTGGAGGCGCAGGACGTGCGGGGCGCGATCCGGGCGTTCGAGGCGGCGGCGCGCGCCTGCGGGACGAACTTCGAGGCGCGCGTGCAGCTCGCGCTCGCGCATCTCCGGCAGGGCGAGGTGGCGGAGGCGGACCGCGCCGTGCGGGAGGCGTGCGCGCTGTGCCCGGAGTCCGCCGAGGCGCGGCTCGTGGACGGCCAGGCGGCCTACCTGAAGAAGGACTACGCGCGGGCGCGGGCGGCCTTTTCGTCCGTCGCGGCCGAGGCGGCGCTGCCCGCCTCCGTGCGGAGCGAGGCGTTCGCCGGGCGCGGCGTCGTCGAGCTCGCGCAGGACGCATGCGACGCGGCGCGCATCTCCTTCCTGCGCGCGCTGCGCCTCAACCCGCGCAACGCGGCGGCGTGGTACCACCTCGGCGTGCTCTCGCGCGACACGTACCGCTTCACCGAGGCCGCGCTGGAGCAGTTCGAGATGGCCGCCCGCCTCTCCGACCCGCGCGACGCGCGCACGAAGAAGATCAGCCACGAGCTGATCCCCGCGCTGCGGAAGGCGCTGCAGGCGGCCGCCGCCGGAAAGCCCGGCGCGGCGAAGCGCGACCCGGCGGCGGCCGCGAAGCTGTTCGCGGAGGGGGAGCAGCTGCAGAAGAAGAAGATGATCCGCGCGGCGATCAGGAAGTTCGAGGCGGCGTTCGAGGCGGACCCGCTCTCGGAGGCGGCGGCGGCGCGCTGCGCCCAGCTGCTCGCGCTCAACGACAAGTCCGCGGCGGGCGTCGACAAGGCGCTCGCGGCCTACCGCGCCGCGATCGACCAGCGCCCCGGGCGGCAGGACTACTACCTCGCGGCGGCCCGCCTCGCCTACGCGAACAGGCGGTGGAGCACCGCCGTGCAGATCATGGACCGCGCCGTCGCGCACGACCCGGAGACGCGCGCGACGCTCGACCTGCTCATCGCCTCCCTCCTGAAGGCCGGGAAGGCGAAGCAGGCCGAGGCGTGGAAGGCCTACCGCGCGGAGCTGAAGTAGGGGTCGGCCGCCGGCGGGAACGTGGAGAACCTGCGCGACACGGACCTGATGGCGCTCGCGGCGGCGGGGCGCGAGGCGGCCTTCGCGGCGCTCGTCGACCGCTACAAGGACGTCCTGCTGAACTTCTTCCTGCGCAGGGGCGTTTCATACAACGATGGACAGGATCTCGCGCAGCGGACGTTCCTGCGGCTCTGGAAGTACCGGACGAAGTACGAGCCCCAGGCGAAGTTCACGACGTTCCTGTTCCTCCTCGCGGGGCAGGAGGCCGTGGACTTCTTCCGCGCCGAGGGCCGCAGGGCGGGCCTTGCGGAAGGGCTGGCGCACGAGGCGGAGGTGCGGGCGGACGTTCGGAAGTCCGCGCACGCCGTCGACGGCGAGGCCGTCCGCCAGGCCGTCGCGCAGCTCTCGCCGGGCCTGCGGGACGTGGTTGAGCTGGGCGTGTTCCAGGACCTTCCCTACGCGGACGTGGGGGAGATCCTCGGAATCCCCGTCGGGACGGTGAAGTCGCGCATGTTCAATGCGCTGCGGAAATTGAAGGAGATCCTGTCATGAAGGACGCCAAGGAGACGGAGAAGGACATCGTGCGGGCCCTGGAGGGGGCGGACGCGGAGATGCGCGCGTTCGCGGCCTCCCTGCGCGCCGCGCCCCAGGCGCGGACGGCGGCGGGGTTCACGGCGGGCGTGATGGCGGCCGTGCGCGCCGGGGAGGCCGGCCGGGCGCGACGCCCGTTCTGGGGCGCCCTCGCGCGCCTGGCGGCGGCGCTGCCGGTCGCCGCCGGCCTCGCGCTCCTCTTCGCGGCGGGGAGCGTGTTCCAGCGCCCGGCGCCGGCCTGGACGACCGCGCGCCTCGTCGCCTGCCAGCGCCCGGACGGCACGTTCACGGCGTCGTCGGCGGCCCCCTACGTGCAGGCCTTCGCCGTGACCGTGCTCGCGAAGGACCCGGCGGCGGCGCCGCGCGCGCTCGATTCCGCCGTGGCGGCGCTGGTGCGGGAGCAGAACGCGGACGGGGGGTGGGCGAACCCGGCCCTCAGCGCGCGCAACGTGGCCGCGCTCGACCAGGCGGCGCGGGCGGGGTCCGCCCCCGCCCTCCGGGCCTATCGGCGGGGGATGCGCTACCTGCGGACGCACGGGATCGGCGAGGTCACGCTGGCGGACCTCGTGCGCGAGGCGAAGGCGATGGCCTCGCGCCTGGGCCCCGCTCCGGACGACGGGCTCGCCTGCAGCGTCGCCCGCTGCGCGGCGCTCAACGGCTAGGCTGCCGCCCCGTCTGTTTTTTTCAATTTACCCCCTTGTCCGCCCCGTCCCTTTTTGCTAAACTAAGCACTCACCCCAAGAAGGGTTCGAGTTCGCGATACGGTCAGGACAGGGCAGCGCCCGCCTGACGCGTCCGGCAGGGAGCAGAAACGCTCGTGCGTGCCGGGAAGGCGCCACGGGCGCTTTTCGTGTCGGGGACGAGGCCTTTTGGCGGGTGGACTGACCGGACACCCAGTTCCGAGCCGGCCTGCGAGGCCGCGAGGGCAACGGGATTCATCCCGACCGTCGATATCGGAGCCGTGAAAGGACAGGAAACGAAGAACAAACCAAGGAAAGAACGAGAGATGCAACAGCAGAGAGTACGCATCCGCCTCCAGGCATACGACCACCGTGTGCTGGACCAGGCCGTCGGTGGGATCATCGACACGGCCCGGGGGACGGGTGCGCAGGTGGTGGGCCCGATCCCGCTGCCGACGCGCGTCGAGCGGTTCACGGTGAACCGCTCGCCGAACGTGGACAAGAAGTCCATGGACCAGTTCGAGATGCGGACGCACAAGCGCCTGCTCGACATCGTCAACCCGACGGCGAAGACGATCGACGAGCTGAAGAAGCTGAACCTGCCCGCGGGCGTGGACATCACGATCAAGGTCTAAGGAGGTTGTGATGGAAGGTCTGATTGGCAAGAAGGTCGGCATGACCCAGGTGTTCGTCGACGGCAAGCGCCTCTGCGTGACGGTGCTCGAGGTCGGCCCCTGCCCGGTCGTGCAGCTCAAGACGCTGGAGCGGGACGGCTACGTGGCCGCCCAGCTCGGCTTCGGCGAGCAGAAGCTCTGGAAGGATCCCGAGGCCGACAAGGACGCCCACGGGGGGCGCAGGGGCCGCAACCGCATGAGCAAGGCGGAGAGCGGGCACCTCACGAAGACCGGCGGCCTGACGAGGGGCGTCCGCGTCCTCAAGGAGTTCGCGCTCGACGAGGGCGAGGCGGTGAAGGTCGGCGACACGCTCACCGTGGCGAACTTCGAGGGCGTCAAGTACGTCGACGTGACGGGCACGACGAAGGGCAAGGGCTTTGCCGGCGTGCTGAAGCGCTACAACTTCGCGGGCGGCAACCTCACGCACGGCGGCCACTCCAAGCGCCGCACGGGCGGCCTTGCGGCGCGCGACCTGCCGGGCTGGATCGAGAAGGGCAAGAAGATGCCGGGCCACATGGGCGACGTCACGCGCACGACGACGAACCTCGAGGTGGTGCAGCTCCGCCCGGAGGACAACGCGATCCTCGTGAAGGGGTCGGTCCCCGGCGCGCGCAACGGCACGGTGTTCATCCGCAAGTCCCTCCTCAACGCGGCGCTCGCGTTCAAGGCGAAGAAGGGGGCGAAGTAATCATGGCTACGATCAAGCAGTATACCTCCGCCGGCGCCGCCGCCGCCGACCTTTCGGTCGACGACGGCCAGCTCGTGCTGGACAAGGGCGCCCAGGCGCTCAAGGACGCGGTCACCGCGATCCGCAACGCGATGCGCGCCGGCACGGCGTGCACGAAGGGCAAGGGCGAAGTCGCCGGCTCGAACAAGAAGCCGTGGAAGCAGAAGGGCACGGGCAACGCCCGCGCGGGCTTCCGCCAGAGCCCGGTGTGGCGCGGCGGCGGCGTGGCGCACGGCCCGAAGCCGCGCGACTACTCCCAGAAGATCAACAAGAAGGTGATGAAGCTCGCGTTCGCGCGCGCCGTCTCCGAGAAGATCGCGGCCGGCGAGGTCCTCGTCGTCTCCGAGTTCAAGTTCGAGGCGGCGAAGACGAAGGCGATGGCGGCGTTCCTCAAGACGCTCGGCATCGACCGCAGCGCGCTCATCCTCACGGCTGAGATCAACGAGACGCTGGACCTCATGGTCCGCAACCTGCCGCGCGTCGATTCCGCGACGGCGGCGGAGATCAACCCGTATGCGGTGCTCCTCTTCAGGAACATCGTGTGCGACAAGGCCGGCTTCGACGCCCTCATGGCCCGCGTGGCCGGAAACAAGGAGACCAAGTAATGGCCCGTGACATCATCAAGCGCGTCATCCTCTCCGAGAAGGGCTCGCGCCTCGCGGCCTTCAACCAGTACTTCCTGGAGGTCGACCGGGACGCGACGAAGCCCCAGATCCGCCTGGCCGTCGAGGCCCAGTTCGGCGTACACGTCCTCGCGGTGCGCACGGCCAACATGAAGGGCGGCCTCCGCACGGTCCGCGGCACGCGCCGCCAGGTGACGGAGCCGACCTGGAAGCGCGCCATCGTCGAGGTCAAGCCCGGCGAGCGCATCGAAATGCTGTAAGGGAGCTGATCGAAATGGCACTCAAGACATTCAAGCCCCGTTCGCAGGGCATGCGCTTCCGCGTGTCCTCCACGTTCGAGGAGATCACGGAGAAGAAGCCCGTCAAGTCGCTGACGCGCGCGGTCCGCAAGACCGCCGGCCGCGACAACTCGGGCAAGATCTCGGTCCGCCACCACGGCGGCGGCGTGAAGCGCCGCTACCGCATCATCGACTTCCGCCGCGTCAAGGACGGCGTGGAGGCGACGGTCTCGGCGATCGCGTACGACCCGAACCGCAGCGCGAACCTCGCGCTCCTGGAATACGCCGACGGCACGAAGACCTACATCATCGCCCCCGAGGGCCTCAAGGTCGGGATGAAGGTGATGTCCGGCGAGAAGGCCGAGGCGACGGTGGGCAACAGCCTGCCCCTCAGCCAGATCCCGCTCGGCCTGATGGTCCACTGCGTGGAGCTCGTCCCGGGGCGCGGCGCCAAGCTGGCGCGCGCGGCCGGCACCGATGCCCAGGTGATGGCGCGTTCGGGCGGCATGGTCACGCTGAAGCTCGCGTCGGGCGAAGTGCGCATGTTCGACGGGCGCTGCCGGGCGACGGTCGGCGCGGTCGGCAACAAGGACTGGGGCTCGGTCAAGCTGGGCAAGGCCGGCCGCAAGCGCCTGCTGGGCATCCGCCCGACGGTGCGCGGCGTCGCGATGAACCCGGTCGACCACCCGATG
>CAVEVC010000115.1:0-2031 GCA_963618935.1 Clostridiales bacterium CCNA10
GCGGCCGCCCCCAACCCCCGCATTTATATAAATGCGGGGGTTGGGGGCGGCCGCGCGGGGGCTGTTGCCAAGGAACGGGGGTTTTGAGATAATACCCGCCGCCGAACGCGCAGGGCTGCCGTTCAGCCGGAAAAGAGGTGACACATGGGAACAATTGTAAGTGCCGTGGTTTCGCTGGCGTGGCAATTGGCGCTTGCGGTCGCCTCGGTGATCGAATACGGCGCGGGCGTGTGCGGCGCCGCCGGGACGTGAGGCGCCGCCGGGCCGGGTGAAGGCCCAGGCGGCGAACTCTCAAACGAGGAAAACGAGGAAGGGAAAATGGAAAAAGGAGCGTTGGACGCACAGCTGGCCGAGGAGATCCGGGGGCGCGTGCTGGGCGAGGGGTTCATGAAGATCGTCCAGACGGTGCGCCGGAACGGCCAGACGTTCCGCATCTCGATGCGCCCCATCGTCCTCGGCGACGAGATGCGCTACCAGGCGGAGATGGTGGACGGCGGACAGGTGCGCGTGAAGAACCTCGACGCGAACGGCGCGGCGGAGGGCCTGGAGGAGATCATCGCCCAGAAGGGCGCGCGCGACCTCCACCTGATGACCGCGTCGGGCGACCTCCACGTGCGCGTGACGCGCAAGGGGCACGTGATGGCGACGCGCAGCGCCGCGATGGACCGCGCCGTGAAGGTGCTGCCGCACGACCGCGTGAAGAAGACGCCGCTCACCTCGTTCGATTCCGCCGCGCTCCTGCGCGTGACCGGCCTCGCCGACGGCGAGGGGCGCATCCGCGCCTCCATGCGCGGCAAGTACGACCAGGTGAACGAATTCCTCAAGGTCGTCGAGGAGGTCGTGAAGGGGGCGGGCGGCGGGCAGCCCGACCAGCCGTTCACCGTCGTCGACTGCGGCTGCGGGAAGGCCTACCTGACGCTTGCGCTCCACTTCTTCCTGACGCACGGGCTGGGCTTCCAGAACGTGTGCGTGGTGGGCGTCGACCGCCGCCCGGACGTCGTCGCGGCGGCGGCGAAGATGGCCGAGCAGCTCGACGTCGCGGATCGGGTGCGCTTCGTCCAGAGCGACCTCGCGTCCTGCGACCTGCCCCAGCTCGCCCGGCAGCCCGACGGCGGCGCGGCTTCCCGGCCCCTCTCCCGCGTCGACATGGTCGTCTCGCTCCACGCCTGCGACACGGCGACGGACGAGGCGCTGGCGAAGGGCGTGGAGTGGAAGGCCCGCTACATCCTCTCCGCGCCCTGCTGCCAGCACGAGCTGCAGAAGGCGGTCGGCGCGCGCGCGAACCCGGCCTTTGCGGGCGTGCTGCGCCACGGCATCCTGCGCGAGCGCTTCTGCGACATCCTCACGGATGCGTTCCGCGCGATGATCCTGCGCATCCTCGGCTTCAAGACCCAGGTGGTCGAGTTCGTCTCGCCGGACGCCACGGCGCGCAACGTCCTCCTCCGCGCGGAATACGGCGTCAAGCCCGGGCAGGGCGGGACCGTGGCGGAATACCTGGACCTGCGCGACTACTGGCACGTCACGCCGTGGCTGGAGACGCGCCTGGCGAAGATGCTCGAAAAGCACCTGACGAGGTACGAATAGCATGCCGATGTACGTCTACGAGGCGCGGGAGCCCGCGCGGGGCTGCGCGCAGTGCGCGCAGGGGTTCGAGGTCATGCAGTCGATCCACGACCCGAAGCTGGCGGCCTGCCCCGCCTGCGGCGCGGCGGTCTACCGCGTCATCCAGGCGCCGGGGCTCGGCCGCTCCGAGACCGACCTCCACTACCGCGCCAGGCGCGCGGGGTTCAAGTGCCTGAAGAAGGTGACGAAGGGCGAATACGAGCCGATGTACTGAGGGGGGCAGAGTGAGAAGGCTGAAGACGTTGTGCGGCGCGCTGGCCCTGCTGGCCGCCGGCATGGCCGGGGCGGCCCTGGCGGGCGTGGACCCGGCGTCGCTGGAATTCGCGCGTCTCGCGTCGCGGCGGTTCATGCTGGACAACGAGCTGACGCTTTGCGAATACGCGCCGAAGACGGCGGTCGCGGCGGACG
>CAVEVC010000116.1:0-41160 GCA_963618935.1 Clostridiales bacterium CCNA10
AGGCGTTCGGCATCGAGCTCAAGGAGCAGCTCTACACCCGCGGGGAGATCCGGGGGATGAAGGCGGCCGTGAACCCGTTCTAGGATGGTATCACCAAATTATTATGAGGGCGATGCGCGCCAGACCCGCATCGCCATTGGGCGAAATCGCATTTTTCGCGAAATCAAAGTGGCAAACTCGGGGTTTATCAATCTTTTTATTGCCGGAACAATAATAGGGTGACGAAACAGGAGGCGGGGCGAAACGGGAGGGACGCGCCTGTCTCGTCCGTTCGCCTCCCCCGCGACCGCGCAGGAGCGCGGCCCTCCCATGATCCGATTCTCCCTGATCAGCGCAAATAAAGCCAAAAGCGCGACTGAAAGCCTCGCAGTGGCAATTTGACCCCCTTAAAGCCGCGAAGCGGCTACTTAAAACATCTTACAACCTAGCCTAGACGTCGCCGCGCTCGACGTCACGCTTCAGCGCCTTCTTCTTCAGCGCGTCGCGCTTGTCGTGCAGCTGCCGGCCGCGGCAGACGCCGAGTTCGAGCTTGATGCGGCCCTTCGAGAGGTAGAGCCGCAGGGGGATGAGCGTGAGGCCCTTCGCCTCGGTCTTGAGGCGCAGGTCCTCGATCTGCTTCTTGTGGACGAGAAGACGCCGGTTGCCCTGCGGCGCGTGGTTGAAGCGGTTCCCGAAGGCGTAGACCGGGATGTTCATCCCCACGACGTAGAGCTGCCCGCCCAGGACGGCGCCGTATGCGCCGGAGAGGGAGGCTTCGCCGTGCCGCACCACCTTGACCTCGGTGCCGCGCAGCTCAAGGCCGCACTCGATCTTGTCGAGCACGGCATAGTCGTGCCACGCCCGGCGGTTGACGGCGAAGTCGCCGGGGGCCTTCGCCTTCTCTTTCTTCCCGTCCGCCACGGATGGATGGACCGAATAAGTGGACCGGATGGAACGGACCGGATCAGGCGAAGATGGACTTCGACGCCGCGTGCTTCTGCCAGCGGGTCTTCGCGTCTTCGGCCTTTGCGATCGCGTCGAAGTCGATTTCGCTGATGAGCTTGCCCTCCGCGACCTCGCGGAGCGCCGTGTCGACCTTGTCCTCGTCCGGGGCGTGCGGCTTCACCAGGGGCTTCTCGCCGGCAATGAGCTGCTTCTCCCGCTTCGAGATCAGGTTCACGAGAACCGGAATCGAGGGGACGCGTTCATGGGCTTTCTTCAGAAGTTCGGTGTTCATGCTGCTCTCCGTAGGTTTTTCTGCGCTCTTCTCGGCGGAAAAGAGTTTGCTAGTATACACTATTCGCCCCCCGCTCCGCAAGGGGGCCCGCCGGGGAAGCTGGAAAACCGCGAAGGGGAAGCTGGAAAACCATGAGCACATACGGCGGCTGGGGACAGCCGCCCTCCCAAAGGCGGACTTCAAAGGCCTGCGTCACCCCTGACGCCGTTCGCCGGCGGCGGACTCCGCGGCGCGCTTCACGGCGGCGGCGATCTCCGCCCCGACCCCTGCGGCGGCGGCGATCTCCGCCTCGCCCGCCCGCGCAATGCCGTAGACCGAATGGAAGCGCCGCAGCAGCGCCATCTTCTTCGCCGGGCCGATGCCCGAGACCGCGTCCAGCGCCGACTCGCGGATCGTCCGCTCCCGCAGGCTGCGGTGGTAGGCGATCGCGAAGCGGTGCGCCTCGTCGCGGAGGCGCGTGACGACCATGAGCGCCTGCGAGTCGCGCGGCAGGAACACGTCGCCGCGCGCGTCGTCCGTCACCAGGACCTCCTGCTGCTTCGCGAGCCCGACGGTCGGCATGTCCGCCAGGCCGATCTCCGCGAAGCGCGCCCGCGCGGCGCGCAGCTGCGTGACGCCGCCGTCGCAGATGTAGAGGTCGGCCTTCGGGGACTTCGCGGCGAGCGTGGAGGCGGGGCCGTAGCGCCGCAGCACGACCTCGCCCATCGCGCGCGGGTCGTCCGCCCCCTCGAAGGACTCGATCCTGAAGTGGCGGTAGTGGCGTCCGTCCGGCACGCCGTCCACCGCCACCACGAGCGACGCGACGTTGTGCGTGCCGAAGAGGTTCGAGATGTCGACGCACTCGATGACGTGCGGCGGCGCGGCGAGGCCGAGCGCCGCCGCGAGCTCGGCGATGCCCTGCCGCGCGTCCTCGCGCCGCAGTTCGGGGCTCCTGCGCACGAAGTGGCTCTTCGTCATCTCCCGGAGCGCGCCGACCGTGTCGCGCAGGCGCGCGGCCTTCGCGAAGTCCTCCCGCGCGGCGGCGGCCTTCATCTCCGCCGCCAGCTCGGCGATGACCTCCGGGCGCTCCCCGTGCAGGAACGCGCACGCCTCGGCGAAGCGCGCCCGGTAGTCCGCCACGGAGATGCGCCCCACGCAGGGGGCCGTGCAGAAGCGCACCACGTCCGCATGGCAGTGCCGGTGCGCCTCCTCATCCGGCGCGAGCGCCGTGCAGCCGCGCAGGCCGAAGCGCTTCTCCACGAAGTCCTTCGCCGCCCGCACGACGGGCGCGGAGGGGAACGGCCCCACGTAGAGCGCCCCGTCGTCCCGCACGATGCGGCAGGTGCGGAACGCGGGGAACGGCTCCTCGGGGTCCGCCCGCAGCGCGAGGTAGCGCTTGTCGTCCCGCATCAGGATGTTGAAGTGCGGCCTGTACTTCTTGATGAGGTGCGCCTCGGTGAGGAGGGCCTCGGCGTCGTTCCGCACGGTCATGAACTCCAGGTCGGCGACCGTGTTCACCATCGAGCGGACCTTCGGCGCGTGCTTCGCGCCGGGGCGGAAATACGACAGCACGCGGTGGCGGAGGTTCTTCGCCTTCCCCACGTAGACGATGACGCCCCGACGGTCCCTCATCAGGTAGCAGCCGGGGCGTGTCGGAACGGTCTTCAGCCGTTCTCGCAGGACGTCGTTCACGACGGGCGCGGACTAGGCGTCCGCCTTCTTCTCGTCCTTCTTTTCCTTCTTCTCCTTCTCCTCGTCCTCTTCCCGCAGAAGGCGCTCGCCCTCCTCGGTTCCCTTCTTGAACTCGCCCTTCGCCTTGCCGAGCGAACGGGCAAGCTCCGGCAGCTTCTTGCTGCCGAAGAGCAGGACGATGAGCGCGACGACAATGATGATTTGCCAGGGACCCCAGGCCATGATGTCTTCTCCTTCTTTCTTTTTTGGTAAAGGTGGTGATACTGTACCGAAAACGCGCGGCGGAATCAAGCCCGAAAAACACGCGAGAAAAGTGGACTCTGCCGTAGACAGCGGCGCGGGAATCCGCTAAACTTTTCGCCAAGGGGAATCCTCGACCATTGGGGTTCTTCCCCGTCAAGGCAGCCAGGGCGCTGGCGGCCGGTCCGGGGCGGCGTGGCGGGTGCCGCGCGGCCAGGGCCGGGCGCAGGGCCCCCAAGACAAAGGAAACGAAGAACATGAAGAAACTGATGGCGATTGCCGTTCTCGCGCTCTGCGCCTCCGGGTGCGTGATGACGCGCAGCGACACGATGGCGTCCCTGCTGACGCTGAACGTGAAGAGTCCCGACACGAACTTCATCGACAACAACGTCAAGCCCGCGAAGATGGGCGTCGCGAAGGCGACGGGCCTCATCTGCTTCTGCGAGGGCGACGCGTCGCTCAAGGCCGCGATGGACAACGGCGGCATCACGAAGATCCACCACGTCGACCGCGAGGTCCGCAACATCCTCGGCATCGTCGCCGAATACTCGACCATCGTCTGGGGCGAGTAGGGATCCGGCGCACGGCGCCGGCCCGACAGGCCGCAGGAGGGCATGCCCTTCTGCGGCCTGTTCCGTCTTCGGGCGCGGCGGCGGGATGCGGCCCCGGCCTCCCTCAGCAGAAGCAGAGGACGGCGAGGCCGGCGACGATGCAGTAGGGTCCGAAGAGCCAGAACCAGCGCCCCTTCAGGGCCCGGACGAGGAGCGCGAGGGAGACATAGCCCACCGCCGCCGCCAGGCACATCCCCCACGCCAGCACGCCCCAGTGGAGGTCCGCCGCCGCGACCGCATCGCCCTCCCCGAGCAGCTTGGCCAGCTCCAGCAGCACGCCCCCGACGATGAGCGGCGCGCTCATGAGGAACGAGAACTCGGCCGCCCGCTCGGGATCGACGCGCCCGCCCCGCGCCGCCGCGAGCGTCATGCCGCTGCGCGACACGCCCGGCAGCAGCGCAACGGCCTGCCCCAGGCCCATGAAGAGGGCGCGCAGCACGCCCACCTCCCGCGTCCCGCGCGGCAGATAGCGCGTCCCCACGAGCACCGCGCCCGTGAACATCAGCAGCGCCCCCACCATGCGCACGTTCCCCACGAGCGCGTCGATGGCGTCCCGGAAGAGGAAGTAGACCACGACGGCCGGCAGCGTGGAGACGAGCAGCGTCCCCACATAGCCCCACGCCGCGCGCTCGCCCCGCGCCAGCCCCGCGCAGACCGCGCGCAGGCGCGCGGCGTAGAAGACGAAGATGGAGACGAGCGTGCCCGCGTGCAGAAAGACCTCCAGCCGCATCCGCAGCGCTTCCGGCACCTCCAGGACATGCTGCAGGACGACGAGGTGCCCGGAGGAGGAAATCGGCAGGAACTCGGCCACGCCCTGCAGCACGGCCAGCGCCGTCACGTCGAAGAAGTCTGTCGCCATGGCATTGGAATCTCTGTGCGGCTGAACCCAGAAAACCAGAAAACCGCCTTTCGGCGGCTTGAATGGCGGGCTCAGGGAGAATCGAACTCCCCTCTTCGGATCGACAGTCCGAGGTCCTAACCGATGAACGATGAGCCCGTGCGGTGGAATCGGAGACAGTATAGCAAACCCCCTTTCGGGGCGCAAGGGGGTTTCTGCACTTTTTTGGGAAGCCTTCGGGTGTTCGGGGAAAGGGCCTGCGTGCGACGGCCGCGGCGGCCGCGCAACAGCAGGACAACGAACAGGAGGACAACGAACAGGAGGGTCAGATGGGGGCAGAAAGCGGAAGCGCCGCAACGTCCGTTGCGGCGCTTCGTTTCGGCATGTCAGCCTACCGGGAATCAGAATTCCTGCGAACGACGGCGGGAACGCGCCCGGATACGTGCGCGCGCGGATTTCTTGCGCGCCTTCACGCAGGGCTTCTCGAAGTAGCGCTGGTCGCGCAGCGTCTTGATGATGCCCTCCTTGTCGAGGATCTTCTTCAAACGCTTGAGACCGCGTTCAACGGTTTCGCCCTTTTTCAGCTTCAGCTGGATCGCCATGCCTGTTTCACCTCGCTTTCAAAACTTCTGGATCTTCGGGGACTCCAAAAAAGTCCAAGCAGTATATCATCCCCTCCGCTCCGTCGCAAGCCCGATTCTGACAAATTTCCACGGAAGGGACGCGCTTGCCGCGTCCAAAATCAGGTCTGGCCTCATTCTGGAATTCTGTAGGACGCCACGCGCGGGGTGGGCCGCCGGGGACGTCGGCCCCTACCACCGTCCCACCTCGACGTGGCTCGGCGCGCGAAGTACCCGCGCGGCCGCGGTCCGGTCGCGACAAGCGCGACCCTCCCGGTGGGTGGACGTTCGGACGGCCGGAACGGGAGGCCGGGCGCGGCGTCAGCGGAAGAGGCCGAGGCGGAGGATGGGCAGGATGCGCTCCGCGAGCGTGTGGTCGA
Organism: Clostridiales bacterium CCNA10; assembly: GCA_963618935.1. Taxonomy (GTDB): domain Bacteria; phylum Verrucomicrobiota; class Kiritimatiellia; order RFP12; family UBA1067; genus RUG572. Next base: position 5,577 of record CAVEVC010000116.1, read on the forward strand.
GGTCGAAGAGTGCGACGCCCGCCATCCCCGCGCGACGGGCCGCGTTGACCTGGTCGATCACCTGCGCCGGCGTGAGGCGGCTTTCGTTCGCCGTCACCCCCAGGCCGGAAATGAGGCATCGCGCGCGGCGCGGCGTGCTCGCCTGGCGCGCAACGGCGGCGGCGTACCGCGAGGGGCTCTCGAAGTAGTTCATCGGCACAGCGTAGTCGACGAGCCCCCCGTCGATCCACGCCGCCCAGTCCTGCCCCACGGACGCGACGCACGACGGATGGCCCGGCAGCACGGCCGCCGTGAGCCAGGCGCGCGGGCGCGCCGCCCGCAGGCGTCCCCGCACGGCCGCCACGAACGCCCCGACCGCCGCCGCCGGGTTGCGCGGCTTCGCCGCCGCCCCCTCGTACCAGCGCACGAAGTCCAGATGCACGCCCGCGACGGGATAGGCGCGCACCAGCTCGTCGAGGGCGGAGAGGAGATGTCCGCGAAGGTCCAGGTTCGACGGGTCCAGATACTCCGTCAGGCGCCCCGAACGGTCCTTCAGCCGCCACCCCCGCTTCGCGAGGGAGGCGAGCCGGGCCTTCGACCCGCGCGCCGCGCTGAAGCAGAGGAACCAGGCGTGGACGCGCACGCCCGTGCCGCGCGCCGCCGCGAGGCACGCGGCCAGCTGGTCCCCCCGTTCGCGGCAGACCTGCGACGGCGGGAGGATGCGCGAGGGGTAGTGCGCGAAGCCCGCCCCCGCGACGTTGACGAAGAGGTCCGTGATCCCGTTCGCCCGCAGAAGGCGCATCGTGCGCGGCCAGTCGCCCGGATAGAGGCCCTGCCCCGTGTGGTCCCAGACGGCGTGGATCTCGCCCGGGCGCGGGCGCTGCAGGCGGCCGTAGTCGCGTTCGGCGGCGAGGCGCGCGGCGCGGCGCGCCTCCCACGCCGCCGCGTTCCAGCTCCCCGGCACGGCCGCCGCCGCCATTTCAAGGAGCGTCCGCGCCTTCGCCTCCTCCGAACCGGCGGACCCGAAGATGTTCGCCGCCCACCAGCCCCCCGGCACGCGCGCGACCTGGACGGGACCTTCGCGGGGCGCCGCCGACGGGGCCGGCGCGCCCATCGCGGCGGCCAGCTCGGGCGCATACGACTGGAGCGCGGCGATGCGCCCGCCCTGCGCCCGGAAGCGCGCGAGCGCCGCCAGGTGGGCGGGGGACGGCTTCTGGCAGACGACGAGGTAGACGAGGCGGCGGCCCGCGAGGGCGGAGGCCAGGGCGCGGTCGTCGGCCAGGTCGGCCTTCACCCCGCCCTCCGCCAGCCAGCGCCGCGTCTTCTCCGCCAGCGCCGCCGCATACGCGCGGTCCGCCGCCACGCACGCCGTCACGGCCTTGACGACGGCGATCTTCGCGCGGGGGGGCGGCTTCGCCCACGCCCCCCACACGGCCCATGCCGCCAGAAGCAGAAGCCCGACGCGCCTCATGGACCCGGCGCCCTCGTCCCATCAGACCGCAAACGTGCCCCCCATCTCCAGCAGGTCGGGGCGGCGGCGGCTTGTGAGGTCGAACGCCTGGCGCTTCCGCCAATGGGCGGCCTTCTCGTGGTCGCCGCCGAGCAGCACGTCGGGAACGGCCATGCCGCGGTAGACCGGCGGGCGCGTGTACTGCGGCGCCTCCAGCAGGCCCTCCGCGCCGAAGGACTCGCGCGCCGTGGCGGCGGCGCCCCCGCCCAGGACGCCGGGCAGCAGGCGCACGGTGGAGTCGACCATCGCGGCAACGGGGATTTCGCCGCCCGTCAGCACGAAGTCGCCGAGGGACACCTCGTCCGTGACGAGCCGCCGCACGCGCGCGTCGATCCCCTCGTAGTGCCCGCAGAGGAAGACGAGGTGCGGCGACGTGGCGAACGCCTCCGCCGTGCGCTGCGTGTAGGGCGTTCCCGCGGGCGTCGTGAGGACGACGCGGGCGGGGTGGGCGGCGGGCGGCGCGGCGAGGCACGTCTCGACCGCGTCGAACCATACGTCCGGCTTCATCAGCATCCCGGGTCCGCCCGAATAGGGCTTGTCGTCGACGGTGCGCCGCTGGTCGCGCGCGAAGTCGCGCAGGTCGACCGTGCGGATGGCGACCCGCCCCGCCCGCGCGGCGCGGGCGACCATGCTTTCCCCGAGGAAGCCTTGGAACATCTCGGGGAAGACGGTGATGATGTCGATGCGCATAGGGCTCACAGTATAGCACAGACGCCGCCCCGGACCGGGACGGCGCCTTGGCGCGGCTGCGCGAAGAAGCCTACTTCTTCACGAGCTTGCGGACGGCCTTGTGGCTGCAGAACGTGCGCTCGGTGTAGAGCTTGCTGCGCCGGGACGGATTCCGCTTCACGACGACGATCTTCTCGACCGCGGGGGACGCGAACGGGAAAAGCTTCTCGACGCGCACGCCGTAGCTGTCGCGGGAGACGGTGAAGTTGCCGTTGGCGGTCTTCGTGCCGTTGTCGATCGCGAGCACCTTGCCCTCGAAGTCCTGGAGGCGCGTCTTGTCGCCCTCCTTGATGCGCACGGAGACGCGCACCGTGTCGCCCGAGTGGAAGTCGGGGAAGTTCTTGTCGAGGATGGCCTTGGACTGCTCGGCGTTGATCTTGTCCAGAATTGCGATACCCATGGTAATACTGCCTTTCTTAGGCCTTCTTCTCGGCGGCCTTCTTGGACTTCACCGCGTGGTGCGGCTTCAGCTGCGGGTTGCGGGCGCGGCGGATCAGGGAGGCGACCGTCTCGGAGGGCTTGGCGCCGTGCTTCAGCCAGTCGTCGACGCGCGCGAGGTCCAGCTGGAAGTTGTTCTCCTTCATGGCCGTGTCGTACCAGCCGAGGATTTCCAGGAACTTGCCGTCACGGGGCGAACGCTCGTCCGCCGCGACGATACGGTAGGTCGCGTGGTTCTTGCAGCCCGTGCGACGCATTCTGATCTTGACCATCTTCGTTATACCTCGTTTCGTTGAAAACGGCGCATAGTCTACCATATCCCCTCCGCCGGATGCAAGGGGAAATCAGATAAGCCGATTTTCGGGCCCGGCGGCGGGGGGCGGCGCGCCCGACGAGCCGAAGCGGGCGATGAAGTCGTCCTCGGAGATGACCGGCACGCCGAGCGCCTGCGCCTTCCGGTTCTTGCCCGACGTGGAGGCGGCGTCGTTGTTGATGAGGAAGCTCGTCTTCGCGGAGACGCTGCCCGTGACCTTCCCGCCCTGCGCGGCCACATACGCCTTCAGCGCGTCGCGGTTCGCGAAGCGGTGGACGTCCCCCGTGACGACGAACGTCAGGCCCGCACAGGCGCCGGCGGCCGGCGGCGGCGCCACGTCCTCCAGGGTGACCTGGGCGAGCAGGTCCTCCACCACCTCCATGTGGCGCGGGTCCGCGCACCAGGCGACGAAGGCGGCCGACTTGCCCGGGCCGATGCCGTCGATCGCCGCGAAGGCCTCCTGGCCGCCCTCGCCGTCTGAGCGCGCCGCCTCGGCGGCCTTTGCGAAGAGGTCCCGCACGCCGTAGGCGCCCAGCAGGCGCTTCGCCACGTCCGCGCCGCAGAGCGGGATGGAGAGGGCCACGAGGAACTGGGCCGCGCTGCGGGTGCGCGCCCGCTCGATGGCGGCGCGGATGTTCTCCGCGCTTTTCTCGCCGAAGCCCTCCATCGCCGCGATCTCGCGCGCGTGGCCGCCCAGGCGGTAGATGTCGCCGAAGGTCCGGATCCAGCCCTTGTTGACGAACTTCGCCAGCGTCTCGCCCGCGAGCCCGTCGATGTCCATGCCGTCCTTCGAGACGAAGCGCATGAACGTGCGCAGTTCGCGCGCGGCGCAGGCGGCGTTCGTGCAGCGGAGCGTCTTCGTGCCGCTCTCCGCCCGCCGCACCTCGGTCGGCGCGCCGCAGACGGGGCACGCGGACGGGATCTCCAGCGCGCCGACGGCCTTCGTGACGGCGACGACCTTGGGGATGATCTTGTTCGCCTTGATGACCTCGATCTCCGTGCCCGCGCCGCCGACGCCGAGGCGTTCGCATTCGGAGATGTTGCAGAGCGAGGCGCGCCGCACGGTGGTGCCCTCGAGCTGGACGGGGCGGAAGCGCGCGACGGGGGAGATGGAGGCGACGGCGCACGACCACTCGACGCCCTCGAGCACGGTCGCGGCCGTCTCGTCCTGCCACTTGAACGCCAGGCCCGCGCGCGTGGCGTGGTGCCCCGTGACGGAGCCGGTCTGGGCGTAGGCCGCGTCGTCGTAGCAGACGACGAGGCCGTCCACGGGGAAGGGGCACGCCCCGCCCGTCACCCGGGCCGTCCAGCGGTCGACCGCCGCCCGGACGGCCGCCTCGGTGGGGCGGTCCACCCGCTCGCGCGCGACGGACGAAAGGCCCATCCGGTCCAGCGCGTCCATCCGCGCCCCCCAGGAGGCGGGCGCCGCGTCGGCATGGACGAGCGTGAAGGGGATCCACTGGAGGCTGCGCCGCCGCAGTTCCGCGACGTCCTTGAGCGCGAGCGACCCGCTGGCGAGGTTGCGCGGGTTCGCGTAGTCCTCCTGCGACGCGGCGCGGAACGCCTCGAAGTCCGCATAGGAGATCACCGCCTCGCCGCGCACGACGAGATGGCCCGTCGCCGCCACGGACGGCGGGATGCCTCGGATGCCGGCGGCGAGGTGCGTGATGTTCGTGCCGACGTGCCCGTCGCCGCGCGTGACGACCTTCGCGAGGCGGCCGCCGTCGTAGGTGACGACGAGGGTGAGGCCGTCGAGCTTCCAGCTGATCCAGATCGGGCGGCCCTCCGCCCACTTCGCGATGTCGGCGGCCTTCTTCGTCTTCGCGAGCGAGAGCGCGGCGAACTCGTGGGGCTCCTTCCGCCCCTCCACGGCGTCCGCGCCGACCGCGTTCGTGGGCGACTCCGGCAGGACGGTCCCGGTCTCGGCCTCCAGCGCCTTCAGGCGGTCGAAGAGGGCGTCCCACTCGAAGTCGCTCATCAGCTCGCCGCGCCCGTTGTAGTAGGCGTCCGCAGCCGCGTTCAGCTGCGCCGCCCAGGCGCGCATCGTCTCCACCGGGCCGTCCATCCTCGGCATCCTCCCCTCGTCCCCGTCGCGCCGGCGCGGCTAGAGCCGGCCGTGCGTGAGGACGTTGTCGAGCACGTTCCGGATCGGGTCGCCGGGCTCGGTGTTGTCGAAGTCGAAGAACTTCCGCATCTCGGGGGCGAGCGACTCCTCCGCCTCCAGGTCGAGGAAGCGCTTGACGTCCGGGTTCTCGCGCAGGTAGATCGCGAACGCCATCTTGAGCGCGGTGTTGCCGTCGTCGTAGCCGATGTCGGCCTCCCGCGCCTCTTCGAGCAGCGTGTCCCGCCAGGCGTCCTTGATGCGGTCGGCGAAGGCGCGGGCGAAATGCGCGAGCCGGGCGGCCGGGGTCTCGCCGTCGTCCGTGGGAAGCGGCCCGCCGTCGCCGAGGGCGCGGAGGATTTCGAGGGCGACGACGCCGTGGATGCGCTTGCCGCGCGTGGAGACGGCGTTGACGGCGATGCTCTTGAGGCGCGCGGGGGTGAGCTGGGCGGCGCGCGCGTCCAGGTCGTCGGCGTGCGCCTCGATGCCCGCCACGCGGGCGGCCAGCGCCTGGGCGCGCCGGCCCTGCGGCTGGTCGTCGAGGTGGAAGAACGCCCGGATGCCGGCGGCGGTCTCGCGCAGCTGGCTCGCGGCATCGCGGCAGGACCTGGCGAAGTCCTGGAGGTCGAGGACGAGGAGCGACGCCTTGCGGAGCGTGGTCGCCGTCTCGTCGTCGAAGTGCGAGGCGTATTCCTCGCGTCCGGTCAGGCGGTAGCTGTTGACGTCCGAGCCCTCGCGGTCGAGATAGGCGTCCACCAGCCGCGCCGTCTCGTCGTCGGAGAGGCGGAGCGCGGGGACGTCGTCCGGGTTGAGCCGGCGCGCGAAGTCGCGCACGAACCCGGCCGTGCGGGTGCAGAGGTCGCAGATGACGTCGGCGTTGCGCTTGAGCCGCTCGATGTCGACGGGGCGGCCGCGCTCCACGGCGTCGGCGGCCTCGTTGTAGACGAGGCGGTTGAGGTCCCAGTCGCCGCGCCGGTCGAAGACGCGCTGCGCCTCGGCCGAGAGCGGGCCCCGCGCCCGGATGTGCGCCTCGACGGCGGCCTTGGCGTCGGCGGCGGCGCGGATCGTGCCGAGCTTCGCGACGATCTCCTGCAGGTCGCCGCCCGTCTCCCGGGCCGCGCGCATGACGAAGCCCTTGAAGGCGGGGCTGTTGAAGAGGTTCTCCTCCGCGACGCCGAGCCCGGCGGCGACGGTGCGCCGGAACGCGCGGACGTTTTCGAGGACGTCGCCGCCGGCGTCGAGCAGGGCCTGGCCGAGCTCGTTCGGGCGCCCCGTGCGCGGCGAGAAGAAGACCTTGCCGCCGAAGCCGCGGTCGACGCCGGCGAGCTGGCGCAGCGCGAGCGGGCTCGCCTCGCCGGGGAGGTATTCGTTCGCCTGCTTGGCGCGCGCCTGTTCGAGCAGCGCGACGATCTCCGGGTCCTTCAGCACCTCCGCCTGGAAGACGGTGGACACATGGGCGAGCAGCGCGGCCTTCACGACGGGCGAGGCCGTCCCCGCGATGCGCTCCCGAACGCGCCCGAAGGCGCGCTCGCACAGGGCGCGCATCCGCCGCGGGCTGTTGACGACGCCATCGATGTCGATCAGCTCCTCCTTGGCCTCCAGGGGGAAGGAGTGGAAGAGGTCGATGGCGGCGTCCTGGTACATGGATGCGTCGGTGAGCGCGAAGCCTTCCTCGAAGTCGGCGACGATGCGGCCGAGCGTCCGGGCGTCGAGCGCGTCGAAGTCGTCGAGCCGCGCGGCGATCGCCCGCTCGGCGGCCTCCGGCGTCAGCGAGCCCTCGATCCGGACGAGCCGCCCGGCGCCGGGCTTCGCGGCGTATTTCGCGCTGTTGAGGTGGCGCATCTCGGAGTTGGTGACCGCGACGCCGAAGTGGTCGCCGACGTCCGCGTCGCCCTGCTTCCACCATTTGTCCGCGAGCTCCCGCCCGTCGCTGCGCATGCCGTCGAACGTCGTCCAGTCGAAGACGACGGTCTGGCCGCGCGCCTTGAAGAAGTCGAGGCCGAGCTTGCTCGTCTGGCGCCAGAAGGCGGCCATCGCGACGTTGTCGAGGACGCGCTTGGCGAAGGCCTCCTTGCCGGCGGGCGCGTGGCGGGCGACGATCTCGTCCAGCCTCGCGTCGACCCCGTCGAGGTCCAGCTCGCCGAAGTCCGCGTCCACGATCTCGGCGATGGCGTCCGCCACCGCGCCCAGCACGAGGTTGACGTCCGGGCTCTCCTGGATGAGGCGCGGGTCGATGTTCTTGCGCACGAGGTCGTGGATGGTCGGCATGAGGCCCTGGCGGGCGATCTCGCCGGCCCAGCCGGTCTGCTTGCCGGCCGCCGCGTCGGCGCGCGCCCGGCGGATCTTCGAGAAGAGGTCGACGTCCTTCCCCCGGAGGTAGGCGGTCCACTCGTCCTTGTCCCCTGCGGACACGCCCAGCCCGCCGTGCCCCCTCCCGTAGTCCCACTGGCCGCGGTCGTTGTCGCGCATGAAGACGATCGTCCTCGCCGCGCTGTCCTCCGTGCCGGGCAGCCCGATGGCGGTGTTGTAGTCGTTGATGACCTGGGACTTCAGGACGGCGACGGGCTCGCCGTCCACGACCTTCTCCGAGAGGTCGGCCATGAGCTTCCCGGCGGAGGAGCGGACGTTGGAGAAGCCGTAGACGGCCATCTTGCCGCCGGCCGCCTTGGCGATGTCGTCCCGCTCGGCGAGGAACGTCTGCCGCACGTTGTCGCGGAACCCGGTCACGGACACGGCGGAGCCGACGTCCCGGGCGAAGGACGTGCGCTCGACGAGGTCCCGGATCCGGTCCTCGACGGCCGCGCGCGCGGCCCCGCGGAAGAGGTTGAAGAACGAGAAGGAGGCGAAGCGCACCTCCGGGGCGTTCGGGTTCGCGAAGGAGACGCGGTAGGCGCGTCCGTCGACCTTGATTGTGGCGTCCCGGTAGGCGCCCTGCGCCCCTTCGGGGGCGAGGAAGGCGTCGATCGAGATCTGCTGCGCGTTCTGGAACGTGGCGTCAATGCGTGTCGGCATGGTCTGTTCTCCTCTCTTCTTCCCGGGGTTCCGGGGGTGTCGCCCTGTCTACGCGCGGAGGGGCGCCGCGTTACAGCTTCTCGGCGATCCCCTTCGCGAACGCGACGAAGCGGCCGAGGAGGTCCGGCCACTCCGCCTCGGTGACGCGGGCGTAGGGATGCGAGACGTAGGCGACCAGCATCCCGCTCACCGGGTCGCGGCCGACGGCCGGCGAACCGCCGACGAGCGGGCCGAGCGCGAGGTCGAGGAGGTCGAGCATCTGCGCGTAGCCGATGTCCTCGCGCAGCTCCTGCGCGACGGGGGCGGCGAGCGTGAGCCGCCCCTCCTCGTCGTTGCGCGAGACGTTGACGGTGAACGTGCCGTCGACGAGCAGCCGCGCGTTGCCCTCGTCGTCAAAGGGGAGGTCGATGGCGAGCGTCATGGCGTCGTCCCTTTCTTCTGCCGCGGAGAGCCCCGGCGGGGGCTACTTCACGATCGGCGTGAGCACGACGTTGCGGAAGTCCGCGTCGGAGTGGTCGCCCTGGAGGTAGAGCGGGCCCTTCACGAACTCGTCGCTCGTGATCGCGCCGCCCGTGCAGCCGAGGACCGGCTGGTTGTCGATGATCGTCACCCCGTTGAGGACGACCGTGAGGTGGCGCTTGTAGAGCGTCGCGTCGACGTGCTGCCACTCGTTCGCCGGCTTCTCGGCCGCGACGCGCGGCGTGATGCGGCCGTAGAGCGCGGCCATGTTGTGGCAGTCCACGGGCTTGCCGTAGCTGTCGAGCACCTGCAGCTCGTAGATGCCGCGCAGGTAGACGCCCGAGTTGCAGCCCGGCAGCACCTTCACGTCGTAGGAGAGCTTGAAGTCGAAGAAGTCGGCGCGCTTCGTCTTCAGGTTGGCGCAGTAGCCGTCGGGCTTCCCGTCCGCCTTGCGCTTGATGCGGTTCGAGAGCACGCCGTCCTTCACGCTCCAGCCGAAGTAGGCCTTCGGGTTCATCGACTCCCAGCCGGCGATGCCGCCCGCCAGCAGGTCGACCGGCTCGCCGTAGACGGCCTTCGAGCGGTCGGGCGCGGGCGGCAGCGCGGGGATGCGCGTCGCCTTCGCGGTCTCGCGGGACAGCTCCTTGCCCGTGCCGTCCGTCGTCACGAACGTGACGTCGGCGCACGCGCCGTTCGCCTTGAGCGTCGTCACGCGGAAGCGGGCCTTGGCGGGGTCCTTGTCGCCCTTCGTACACTGGCGCATCGTCGCGCTCGCGCCCTCGACCTTGACGTCCTGCTGCTCGTTCGGCGAGCCGCCGCCCCAGAGGAGCTTCGCCTTCGGCGTGCCGTCCTTCCGGCAGATGCCCAGCCAGAAGGCGCCCGGCTTCTGGATCGCCCAGCGTCCCTCCGCGCCCTTGCAGGTGCAGTCGACGCACGCGCAGGCGTCCTGCGCGCAGCCGCAGGCGTTCGACGCCGGCGTGCACGCGCACGGCGCGGCGCATCCGGCGAACCCCAGCATTCCGGCGGAAACCACGCCCGCCGCCAACAGATTCCTGGCCATCTTGTTCATCTCATCGCATCCTTTCCTTAGGTAAAATTCTCCGCTTCATGGAAGAACCCCATTGTCGCACAGTTGCCGCGCCGTGTCAATCCCCCGGCCTCGCTTCGCGCGCCGCCGCCGTCCGGCACAGGCGGACCGGGCCGAGCAGGCCGGAGGGCACGAGCGGGGAGTCCTTCGTGAAGTAGTTCCAGGTCGTGAAGCAGACGCGCCCCCGCGACGGACGCGGCGTGCGCCGCACGAACCAGTCGGGGAAGCGCGCCAGGTACGCGCCGCCGGGATAGGGCGCCTGCACGAACGCGCAGTCGGCCGGCTCCTGCTCGTCGCCGATCAGGCGGTTCGCCCACACGTTCGTGAACTCCACGACGAGCGCGTTCGCGTCCGCCCGCAGGGCCCCGGCGGGAATGCGGACCTCGTAGGGCGGGCACCAGGCCGTTCCGCAGTCGACGCCGTTCAGGACCACGCGGGCGATCTGCCCCTGGCAGTCCCCCAGCGCCAGCACGTCCGGCGGCGGCCCCGCCGGGACGGGAAACGCCGTCCGGTAGGTCGCCGTGCCGCTGAAGTAGCGGACATGGGGATCGCCCTCCTTCGTCCAATCCCGCAGCGTCTCCATCTGCACCGCCGCCGCCGCGCGCCCCCCGCGCCCCGGGAACGCCACCTGCCACGGCCCCGTCACGTCCGCGACCGCTTCGGCACGGGGCCACGACGCCCCCGCGGGCCCCGCAGACCCCTTCGCCGCCGGGCGGCGCAGCACGAGAAACCCGCTGCCGCACGCCGGCAGGCGGATCGGCGCGCGCGCGTCCGCCGCGGTCAGCGGCGTGACGCGCCCCGTCACGGGATCGAACCAGTCCGGCGCGCGGCGCGCGTCCGGCAGGTCCAGCGAGAGGGAGACCGGGCGGTCCGCATGGTTGACCACGAACACCACGTCCTTCCCGTCCGCCGTGCGCGAGAGGGTGGAGACGGGCGCGCCGCTCGGCTGGACGTCGCGGACGGCGGGTTCGCGCGCCGCCGGCCCGCCCCACTGCAGCAGGGCCTGGCAGCGGTTGAGGTAGGCGAACCAGCCCGCGCCGGACGCCGCCCACGTCTGCGTGCGGCCGAAGTGCGTGCCCCAGCGGCCCATCGTCATGCCGGGCACGATGTCGTCGCCCCACGGCTGGAGCGGGGACGTATGAAGGATGAAGCGGTTCACGCCGCGCGCGAACTGCTGGTCGCCGCAGGCCTTGAGCTGCAGGGGCGTCTCGGTCCACTGGCAGACGTTGGGCTGCCCGGTGAACGCCTCCGCCTCCACGACGTTGTGGCGGCGGCCGTCGGGGCCGGTCCACTGGTTCCAGCCCAGGCGCTTCGGAACGCCGCGGTCCAGGCGGGGGTCGAACCAGAACTCGGTCATCAGGCGGTCCACGTGGGCGGCGCAGGCGCGCGAGTCGAACGGGCCCGTGTAGGGCTCGCAGGCGAACGCCAGCCCGACGGCGTGCAGCTTCTCGCGCATCGTCTTGAAGAGCACGTCGCGGTAGAGGTCCTTCACCGTCTGGGCCCAGTCCGCCCGGAACGCCGCCTCGCGTTCGGCGGGGGCGACGTGGAAGCCGCCGAGCACGGGGAGGAACGGCAGCGGGTCGTAGCCCCGGCGGGACTGGAACTCCTCGCGCATGCGGGGCGTCCAGGTGGGCGTGCCGGCCTCGTAGCTGTCCAGCAGGACGAACTTCAGCCCGCGCCCGACCTGCTCGCCGAGGTGCGTCTTCAGTTCGCCGATCACGTGGTCGAGGTGGAACGCGACGGCCTCTGGGTTCATCTTGTCGCATTCGAGGCCGAACGCCTCCCACTGGTTGGGCTGCGTGAACGCCCCCATGGGGATGTGCGCCACGCGCACGCCCGAGACGACGGCGATCTCCTGCAGGTCGGTGCGGCGGCAGGGGATGGCGGGCTTCTCGAAGCGGCCGGTGTCCTCGTTGTGGACGGGGAAGTCGGCGTGGGCGGCAAGCGGGATCTGCTCGACGGCGTTCGTCACGTTGAAGACGAGCTCGCGCATCGCGAACTTCGGCGGGATCCACGGTCCGCCCGTCGACGTGTAGCCCGGGCAGTTGTGGAGCCCCAGCTCGATGCCGCGCTTCTCGGCCTCCTCGCACGCGAAGCGCACGAGCCGCCACCAGGCGGGCGTGAACGCGACAAGGCCCTCGTTCGGACTGTTCCGGATCGAGGTCGCCCACGGCGTGCAGACGTCCGCGAGGCCGAAGACCGTCGCCGACCCGACGCCGACGCGCCGGAACCAGTCGAGGTCGCGCACGATCCCCTCGCGCGTCACGTTGCACCCCATCCAGTGCCACCACACGCCCGTCTTCGCCGACTGCGGCGGGTTCTCGAAGACGTGCAGCGGGTCGGGGGCCGGCGCCCCCGCCGTCCCCCCGCTCCCGGCAACGGACACGGCCAGGGCGGCCACAGCCGCCGCCAGCAGGCTTCTGGACATCTTGCTCATCGATCGCACCCTTTCCTTGGGCCAATTCTCCGTTCTTCGCGCGCCGCCGCGTGCGGCGCGAGAAACTTCTCCATCCAGATCATGTCGTACCACTGGCCGAACTTGTAGGCGCACTGGCGGAACGTGCCGGCAAGCCGGAAGCCGAGGCGTTCGTGGAAGCGGCGGCTCGCCCCGTCGAGGCGGTCGTTCCCGGGGCGCGGCGACGCGAGGCAGGCGTACATGTTGCAGATGCCCCGCCGCCGCAGTTCCGCCTCCAGGCAGCCGTAGAGCGCGCGGCCGACGCCGCGCCCGCGCAGGTCTCGGGCGACGTAGATCGACGTCTCGACGGACCAGTCGTAGGCCGCGCGGTCCTTGAACGTGGACGCATAGGCATAGCCGACGAGCCGCCCCCCGTCGTCCTCGGCCGCCAGAAAGGGATGGCGCGCCGAAATGGCCGCGATGCGCCGGCCGAACGCCTCGGCGGACGGCGCCTCGTATTCGAACGTGACGGCCGTCTCCTCCACGTAGGGCCGGTAGATCCCGGCCAGGGCTGCGGCGTCCGCAATCTGGGCGTTTCGGATGTTCATGCGATTTCGCTGCGGACAAGGTGACCGCTGCGCATGCCGTCCGGCGCCGGGACGATGGCGGTCGTCCGCGTGCCGCGCAGCGGCAGAACCCGTTTGCCCGCGTTGAGGGCGCCTCTCACGTCTTCAAGATTCATGCCGCCATTATACCATTTTCCTTCTGCACGCGGCGCGCCAACGAAACGCCCCACACGCGCGACACGCCAACGCACCGCCCCATGCGCGCGGCGCGCCAACGAAACGCCCCACACGCACGACACGCCGAGTCCTGGTAGGGGCCGACGTCCTCGGCGGCCCGCGCCAACGGAACGCCCCCGCACGCGCGGCGCGCCAACGAAACGCCCCACACGCACGACACGCCGAGTCCTGGTAGGGGCCGACGTCCTCGGCGGCCCGCGCCAACGGAACGCCCCCGCACGCGCGGCGCGCCAACGAAACGCCCCACACGCACGACACGCCGAGTCCTGGTAGGGGCCGACGTCCTCGGCGGCCCGCGCCAACGAAACGTCCCCATCCGCGCGACGCGCCAACGCACCGCCCCCCACGCGCGCGGCGCGCCGAGGACGTCGCACCCTACCAAATCACAAATGCACGGGCACGGCACACGGCCCGTATACGGCCGTTCTCCGCATGAAATCCCTTCGCCCCTGAACGTTCAGAATCGAATGATTCCATAACAATGTACGGCGGTTGCCATTTTTACGATTATCGACAGATCAAGCCATCCTGTTGATAACCAGTTGATAACAGGTCCGCTTTTTTCGACATTTTCTGCTTGAATTTTCACTGAACACCATCAAACCCTAGTAAATAAAGGGGGAAACGCATTCTTTCCATTTACATGATGTCGCATAACGTATGTGTTCTTAACTTTATGAAAGTTGTCGATAAAACCACCTTACCAGAAGCGTGTGCGGATCGTCATCTCCATTTCAGCAAATGAACGATGGGACGGGAAGAGTGCAAAGACTTTGCGTTCTCTGCGTTCTTTGCGGCAAAAAAAAAAACGGTTCTTCGGAGTTTTTAGAGGAGACCCCGTCCGAGGCGGTGTAAGAAACTCCGATCCGTGAAGTTCTCGCGCGGGTGCTTGCGCATCGCTTCGGCAATTAATTGTGTCGATTCCGCTGGGAGGGCGGCTGTCCCCAGCCGCCGTATTTGCGGCGCGTGAGGACACGCGCCCTCCCGATGATGACACGCATCCTCCCGCACGATCAATCCATTTTGCAACCGATTCTATAATTGCCATAACCCGCCACGCCACGGACGCGCAGGAGCGCGCCCCCTCCCGTTTATTGCTTCGGCAATTAACGGCGTCAATTCCACAGGGTGGGCTTTACTGGGAGGACTTCACAGGGCGGGAGGGCGGCTGTCCCCAGCCGCAGTATTTGCGTCGCGTGAGGACACGCGCCCTCCCGGTGATGACACGCGCCCTCCCGCACGATCAATCCATTTTGTTGCCGCTTCTATCGTGCGGGACCAGGAGAACACAAACAAAGTCCACAAGGTCTTTGCGTTCTTTGCGTTCTTTGGGGCAAGAGCCCCTCTGTCTCATTGCCGCATCAATAATCGGGAGTTTGGTATACTATGCCGCACATGAACCTTCAACCTGACATCATCGTCGTGGGCGGCGGGCATGCCGGCGCGGAGGCGGCCCTCATCGCCGCGCGCATGGGCGTCCCGACGCTTCTCGTGACCGGGACCAGAAGCGCAATCGCCCGTATGCCCTGCAACCCCTCCATCGGCGGATTGGCGAAAAGCCACCTTGTATTCGAGCTCGACGCGCTGGGAGGGGAAATGGGATTCAACGCCGATCTCACCGCCCTTCAGGAGAAGACCCTCAACACAAGCCGAGGCCCCGCCGTGCAGGCCACCCGCGCCCAGTGCGACAAGGCGGAATACACGGCGCGCATGCAGACGGTCCTGGGCGCGCAGCCCAACCTGGACATCCTCGAAGACGCCGTCATCGGGATTGCCGCCAACCCGTCCCGCACGCAGGTCGTTGGGATCCAGACCGAAAACAACGGGATCATCAAGGGGCGGAAGGTCATCCTGACAACCGGGACAGCCCTGCGCGGACGGATCTTCATCGGAAAGGAAAGCATCCCCTCCGGCGGGGATGGACGCCCAGCCGTCGATCTTCTGAGCCATTCGCTCAACGACCTTGGCTTCGACCTGATCCGCCTCAAGACAGGAACCCCGCCCCGCATCAAGGCCTCCACCATTGACTTTTCAAAGACAGCCCCACGTCCAGGCGAATCAAATCCGCGCTTCTTCTCGCTTCGGACGCACGCTCTCGCATCACCCCACGATAAAGGTTCTGTTTCCACGTGGAAACAGGGTCAGGCAGAGCCTCGAAAGGAAATCCCATCTCCAGAGAACACTCCGAATGATCCCCCTGTTTCCACATGGAAACGCAAACTGGACCACACAACCGAAGAATACAACAATTTTGTCCATGATCCAACCTTTACTGACCATCAGCCTCCCAACGTTGTTTCCACGTGGAAACAACAAGTTTTCACGTCCACCGCCACGTCCGACCAAATTCCATTTTCCGTTTCCACGTGGAAACAACGCCTCTACGCGCCCTGGAACATCAACTCCATCCGCCTTCCCTGCTGGGAGACCCATACAACTGAAGCCTCGCACCAGATCATCCGCTCGCACCTCCCGGAGAGCGCCCTTTATGGAGGCTCCATTGTCGGAACAGGGGTTCGATACTGTCCTTCCATTGAGGACAAGATCGTGCGGTTCGCGAACGTTTCCAGCCACCATGTCATGCTGGAGCCGGAAGACCGAGGCCGGACAATCATCTATCCCAACGGATTGTCAAACAGCCTCCCGCGCTCCGTCCAGCGGGATCTCGTCCATTCCATCCCCGGCCTTGAAGACGCCGAACTGCTGGCATATGCCTACGCGATCGAATACGACGCCATCGACGCCCGCGAGCTGAAGCACACCCTGGAATCCAAGCGCATTCACGGGCTTTACTTCGCCGGACAGGTCAACGGGACCACCGGCTACGAAGAGGCAGCGGCACAGGGCATCATGGCCGGCGTCAACGCCGCCTTTTCCGTCCGAAACGAACCTCCCCTGGTCTTCAGCCGCCAGGACGCCTACATCGGCGTCCTCATCGACGACTTGGTGACGAAGGGGACGGACGAACCCTACCGCATGTTCACGAGCCGCGCCGAACGCCGCCTCATCCTCCGCCAGGACAATGCCCGCTACCGCCTTGCGGATGCCGCCGACCGCATCGGCGTCCTTCCCTCCGAGATCCGTGAACAAACACGTGCCTACATGAACATGATCGAGGAGATTGAAGCGAACCCGAAAAGGCGGCAGACCGTCCTCAGAAATGGGGACGATGCCGGTGTTCCTTCCGCCGCTTCGACCGTAGCATCGTCACCGGCAGCAGCAGCCCCGTTCGCCCTTCCACCTCCCGTGTATGAGCAAATCCAGATCCGCAAGCGGTACGAAGGGTACATCCGTCAGGAAAACATCGCCGCCGAACGGGCCAAGCGCGATGAATCCATCCTCATTCCCAGCTGGCTCGACTACGACCAGTGCCCGGCCGTTCGGTTCGAGAGCCGCGAGAAATTGAAGAAGCACAGGCCCGAAAATCTCGCCCAGGCCGGCCGAATCCCCGGCGTCAACCCGGCCGACTTGTCCGTCCTCGCCGTCATCATCAAGCGCGGACACCATTAAAACATGACGCATGAACGCGCGTCATGTTTTATATGGTAGGGCGCGACGTCCTCGGCGCGCCGCGCACATGAAAACGTCCTCGGCGCGCCGCGCACATGAAAACGTCCACAGGGACGCGGGCCGCCGAGGACGTCGGCCCCTACCAGTCAATGGGACGCATACACCGTGACCGGACGTGCAATGGGCGTTCAAACCCCTGGTAGGGCGCGACGTCCTCGGCGCGACGCGCACATGAAAACGTCCTCTGGGACGCGGGCCGCCGAGGACGTCGGCCCCTACCACACCGCGAGCCCCCGCCCACCATGACGTGAAGAAATCCGCGTCGTGTTCTCATATCCGCGACCGGCCTGAACCCCAGGGCAGGGTGCATGCCACATGATGGATTCGCCATTTTGATGAAATCAAACGAGATGAAATCCCATGAATGAATGTTATGCGCAACTATTGCTTCGGCAATTCATTGTGCCGATTCCGTTGGGAGGGCGGCTGTCCCAGCCGCCGTATTTGCGTCGCGTGAGGGCACGCGCCCTCCCGCACGATCAATCCATTTTGCTGCCGCTTCTATAAAAGGCATCGCCTTCCGCGTTTCACCCCCATATCCGCGACCGTCTGCCACGAGGCCGTACAATCTGCCCCGAATCCGTACAATCTGTCACGAGGCCGTACAAGAAGCCACGAGGCCGTACAAGAAGCCGGAAAGCCCGTGGAAACCTTGCGCTTCCACCGTCAAGCCGTCTGTGGTATACTAGCGAGCCTATGAAAAACAAGATTCTTCTGTTCGGCGCCGTCCTTTTGGCCGCCGTGGCCGCCCTGGCCGGGGAGGCCGTTCCGGCCTATCCGAACTTCAACATGCCGCGCGTCGACGAGATGATGTTCCTCGTGCTGCAGATCGGCATCATCATCTTCGCCGCAAAGCTGGGCGGCATGGTGGCCTCGCTCGTCAAGCTGCCCACCATCCTCGGCGAGCTGGCGGCCGGCATCGTCATCGGCCCGTGGGCGCTGGGCGGCATCGGCTTCGGCGACGGAATCTTCCAGTACGGCATCTTCAACGGCGGCGCGCTGCGGACCCTCAACGGGGCGGCGTATCTGGCCGACGGCACGGCCGCGCCCGTGAAGGCGATGTTCGGCACGGTGGCCGGCGGCGGGACGATGTTCGACGCGACGAGCCCGGCGCTCTACGGCATTGCGACGCTGGCCTCCATCATCCTCCTCTTCCTCTCCGGCCTGGAGACAAACCTGAAGATGTTCATCAAGTATTCGTTCGTCGGGCTGATGGTCGGCATCGGCGGCGTGATCTTCTCGTTCGTCTTCGGCGACCTCTGCGCCGTCTACCTGCTGCCGAAGTTCTTCGCCGCGAAGTTCGGCTATCTCGCCCAGATGCCGCTGTCCCAGGCCTGGATGGACGCAGCGCCGATGTACATGGGCATCATGTCGACGGCGACCTCGGTCGGCATCACGGCGCGCATCCTCTCCGAGCGCAAGAAGATGGACTCCGAGGAGGGCGTCTCCATCATGGCCGGCGCCGTGATCGACGACGTGCTCGGCCTCATCGTCCTTGCGATCGGCAACGGCATCATCACCGCCGCCATGGCCGCAAAGGCGGCGGGCGGGGCGGCCTCCGCCGGCGTGAACTGGGGCGCGATCGGCATGGTGGCCGTGAAGGCGTTCGGCGTGTGGCTCGGCGCCACGCTCATCGGCGTGCTCGTCGCGCGCAAGATCTCCTGGCTGCTGAAGCTCTTCAAGAACCCCCAGGCCATCGCCACGCTTGCGTTCGGCCTCTCCATGATCCTCGCCGGGTTCTTCGAGTACATGGGCCTCGCCATGATCATCGGCGCCTACGTGACGGGCCTTGCGCTGAGCCGGACGGACCTCAAGCACCTCATCCAGGAAACGCTCGCGCCGGTCTACACGTTCCTCGTGCCGGTCTTCTTCTGCGTGATGGGCATGATGGTGGACTGTTCGGCGCTCGCCTCCAAGTCGGTGCTCTACTTCGGCCTCATCTACACGGCCTTCGCCGTCCTCGCCAAGGTCATCGGCTGCGCGCTTCCCTCGCTGTTCTGCGGGTTCAACCTGCTCGGCGCGGTCCGCATCGGCGCCGGCATGGTGCCGCGCGGCGAAGTCGCCCTCATCGTCGCCGGGCTCGGCCTTTCAAGCGGCTTCCTTTCCCAGGAGATCTTCGGCATCGGCATTCTCATGACGCTCATCACGACGGTGGTGGCGCCGCCGGCCCTCGTGGGACTCTTCTTCCCGAAGGCGCGCGGCGTGCGCCGTCCCAGGCCGTCCATGACGAACTCGCGCCAGGTCTGCTTCGAGCTCGCCGACGAGCAGATCGCGGCGATCGTGCTGCGCAAGCTCGTCAACGAATTCCGCCGCGAGGGCTTCTTCGCGATCCAGTACACGAACGAGCCCAACCTGAGCATCTGGGAAGTCTCGATGAACGACATGGAGCTGACGCTCCAGCGCAGGGGCAGCACCATCCACGTCGACTGCACGCCCACGGAGGAGTGCGTCTTCAACCAGGCGTGGATGGAGGTGGTGAGCCAGATGAACGGACTCGCCAAGTCCATCTCCAAGCCGCTGCTCAAGCAGAAGGACATGGCGGAGCTTGTCGCGCAGGCGGAGGAGTCCACAAAGGGCGACGCGAAGGGCGAACTGTCCCTCGCCGCGCGCTACGTCCAGAACTTCGCCATGCTTCCCAAGTTCAAGGCCCACTCCAAGAAGGAGGCCATCGAAAAGCTCATTGCCGCCACCGCCGAGGCGTTCCCGAAGAACGTCGTCGACGTCGAGGCCGTGAAGGCCGCCGTGTTCGCGCGCGAGGAGTCGATGCCGACGGGCCTCGACCACGGCATCGCCGTGCCGCATGGCCGCACCGACGGCGTGAACCACATCGTCGGCGCAATTGCCCTCGTCGACAATTCGGACAACGAGAACGGGGTTATTCCGGACTACGACACCATCGACCACTCGAAGATCCAGGTCATCGTCCTCACCCTCGTTCCCGAATCGGCGCAGCTCCCCTACCTCCAGGTCATGGCGTTCATCAGCCGCGTCCTCCATTCCGGCAGCTCCATTGACGCGCTCCTGAAGTGCCAGACCGTGGACGACATGCGGAAGTTCTTCCATTCCGCCCGCTGAGGGCGGCACGCCGCACGGAAGGTTGTCGACAGTTCCCTGTTGACAACCTGTCCATATGTTATGATTTCTTCTGCGTGGCTTTTCCGCCGGATTATGCTTGAATACTGTCTGAATCGTTAAAGGCAGAAAAGGTCGATTTCAGAGTGAACCAGGACAACCAGAATGCGGACGGCCTGTGGCGTTCGATCGTCGCGCGCGTCAAGGACTCCCTTCCAACGGAAGTCGAGCGCAACCGCATGGAACGCTATTTCCCGCTCATGCTCACGCATGAGCAGATTGGCGGCGAATACGTCATCGGCGTGGCGGAGCAGATCCAGGTCGAAATGTTCACGGCATCCTACGGCAGGCTGATCGAGGAGGCCCTCCAGCTGGACGGCTGCCCGGCTCTTCCCGTGCGCTTCGTCGTCGTCAAGCCGCAGGCCGCACGTCCCACGCCGCTCCCGCATCCCCTCTACCGACCGCATCCTTCGGCCTCTCCGTCCGCCGCCCCGCAGACGGCGAAAGCCATTCCCTCGACCCTGCCGCTGGACGAGCACTACACGTTCGCGAACTTCGTGAAGGGCCCGTCCAACTCGTTCGCGCACGCCGCGGCGACGGCCGTTGCGAAGGAACCGGGCCGGACCTCCTACAACCCGCTCTTCATCTACGGCGGGACGGGCCTCGGCAAGACCCACCTCATGGAGGCGATCGGCCACTACGCCCTGGACAAGTCCCCGTGCCTGTCCGTCTGCTACATCACGTCCGAAACCTTCCTCAACGAATACATCAACGCAATCCAGAACAACGCCATGGCCGCGTTCCGGGAACGCTACCGCAAGGTGGACGTGCTGCTGCTGGACGACGTGCAGTTCATCGCGGGCAAGACGCAGTTCCAGGAGGAGTTCTTCAACACCTTCAACTCGCTCATGGGCACGCACAGGCAGGTCGTCATGACGAGCGACGTCGCCCCCAAGGACCTCAAGGGATGCGAGGAACGCCTGATCGGACGCTTCCAGATGGGCATGGTCGTGGAAATCGAATCGCCCTCCTACGAAACCCGCCTCGCCATCCTCAAGTCGAAGGCCGCCGCCGCGCACATTCTCATCCCGGATGAAATCCTCAAGTTCATCGCCGAGAACATCCGCTCCCACGTGCGCGCCATCGAGGGCGCCCTCAACCGCGTCGTCACCTTCACCTCCCTCAACCCGGACATGCCCCTGACGATCGACATCGCCAAGCACCTCCTGCGGGATTCCATCGAGGAGGAGCAGACGATCAAGGACCTCACGGTCGACGAGATCATGAAGACCGTGGCCGCCTACTACGCCATCAAGATCGAGGACATCCTCAAGAAGGAGCGCACGCAGACGCTCGTCACCCCCCGCCAGATCGCCATGTTCCTCTCCCGGAAGCTCACCACGAAGTCGCTTCCCGAAATCGCAGACTCCTTCAAGAAGACCCACGCCACCGTCCACCACGGCACGCAGACCATCCAGAAGCGCCTGGACGTGGAGCCCGACCTGCGGAAGGCCGTGGAGGAAATCACCTCGAAACTGGGAAGGAAGCTCTCGGATCTCAGCGCCTGACAACCTGTTGAAGACCGTTCGGCAACCTGTCGACATCCAGGCGGGTTATCGACTGAAAGACCGGAAAAAGCGAAATGCCGAAATCGATCAACAGGGTTGCGAAAAGGCTTTCAACAGGCCCTGCGCGCCGATTCCCCAGTAAAACAAGCCCGTCCAAGAGTTATCGACGCTATCGACACGTCTACTGATACGAATATTCCTTCTTTACTTTGATATAAGAAATAGGGTAAACTCTCACTCGCCTTTTCACATTCGTGGAAGCGGAAGTCAAAACGCGGAATACCTGAACAGCCAACAGGAGTTGTCATGAAGTTCAAAATCGTTCGGTCTAAGTTCTTCGAGGGCCTGAAGAAGGTCCAGAACATCGTCGGCGCGAAGGGCTCGATGCTGATCATCCAGAACGTCCTGATCGAGGCGAAGGAAAAGGAGCTGGTCCTCACGACGACGGACCTTGACATCTCCATCCGTTCGCACGTTCCGTGCGAGGTGGCGGAGGAAGGGGCCACCACGCTGCCCGTGAAGCTTCTCGTCAACGCCATTGCCAAGTCGCCGGAAGGGCCCATCGAGGTCGAGGTGGGCGCCGCAGACTGCGCGTTCATTTCGGCCGGGTCCGCCGAGTTCAAGCTGAACGGCATGTCGGTGGCCGATTTCCCGTCCCTCCCCGAGGACCAGAATTCCTTCGAGTACGTCCTCCCGCAGATGACGCTGCGCGAAATGCTCCGCAAGACGGCCTACGCCGCCTCGCAGGACGATACGCGCAAGACGCTCAAGGGCGTGCTGATGAGCTTCCGCGACGGCAAGTTGACAATGGTGGCGACCGACGGGCGGCGTCTGGCCCTCGTCGAGCATGAAATCGAGCTGCCCGAAGACGCGCAGAAGGACATCATCCTGCCGACCAAGGTCGTCGCGGAACTGCAGCGTTCGCTGTCGGGGGACGGGGATGCGCGCATCACGATCGAGAAGTCCCAGGTTTCCTTCAACCTGGGCGAGACGCGCCTCTACTCCAAGCTCCTCGACGAGGTCTACCCGAACTACCGCCAGGTCATCCCAAGCACGTGCGCCGAGCGCGTGGTGGTGGACCGCCAGCTCTTCCTCTCCGCGCTGGACCGCGTGAGCGTGATGACGATGGACGAGTCGAATTCGATCTGCCTGACGTTCGACGCCAACCAGCTCATCGTCGCGTCCTCGAAGTCGTCCGAAGCCGGGTCCGCCCGGGACATCGTGCCGATCAAGTACGACGGGGCGAAGATCGAGATCGTCTTCAACCCCAGCTTCGTGATGGACCCGCTCAAGGCGATTGACGAGGACGAGGTGACGATCGAGCTGAACAACGGCACGTCGCCCGCGATGATCAAGTGCTCCGTTCCGTTCCTCTACGTGATGATGCCGCTGCGCATCAACTGAGGACGGACGCACGGCGGGCAGGCGCTTTCGCTGTCCGCGTAAGGGGCTTTCTGGAAGAATCCAAAGGGAGGTTCTTGTGAAGATCTGGACGGATCGTGAGTATCCCATCATCCTTTCCTGCGCGAAGTGCCTGGCGCCCTGGGTCGAGCGCGAGGTGAACGCGCTTGGCTACCGGCCCATCGACGCCACCGACAACGTGGTGGTGGTGAAGGGCAGCATCCGCGACGTCTTCAGGCTCAACCTGAGGCTGAGGACGGCGCATCGCGTCCTCGTGCCGCTGCTGCGGGCGACCTGCCGGCACGTGCGCGACCTGTATGCGCTCGTCTCGTCGATCGACTGGGAGAACCTGCTTGAGGCGGACGGCTACTTCTCCGTCTCCTCGATCGTCCACAACGACACGGTGCGCGACACGCGCCTCCCGTCCCTCGTCACGAAGGACGCCATCGTGGACCGCATGCGCGCGAAGTGCAACCGCCGCCCGGATTCAGGTCCCGACTACGACCAGGGCGCCGCCGTCTTCCTCCACTGGGACCGCCAATGCCTCATCATGTATCTCGACACGAGCGGGGCGCCTCTCTCGAAGCGCGGCTACCGGAAGATTCCCGGTTCAGCCCCCATGCAGGAAACGCTCGCCGCCGCCTGCATCGACGCGATGAAATGGAACCGCCGCACGCCGTTCATTGCGCCCATGTGCGGTTCGGGAACGCCCGCCATCGAAGCCGCCCTCGCGGCCATCGGGCGCGCCCCCGGGTCCCTCCGCTCGCATTTCGCCTTCATGTCCCTCAAGGGCTACAGCCAGATCATTGAGGGCGAACAGGCCCCCCGCTCGGCCCCCCGCCAGCGGTTTGGCGCCACGCCTGAACAGATCTGGAAGGACATGGTGCTTGAAGCCGCCGAACAGGAGCGCACCACCGGCCTTCCGCCGATCGTCGCGACGGACATCTCTCCGGAGGCCGTGCAGAACGCGCAGATCAACGCGCATGCCGCCGGCGTTTCGCAGTATATCCAGTTCAGCGCCTGCGACTTTTCGGAAACGCCGATTCCCGCGACGTTCGGCGAAGGGTTCAAGAAGGACGGCAAGGTCTACAAGGGCTGCATTTTCTTCAACCCGGAATACGGCATCCGCCTCGGCGATCCGGCCGAGCTCGTGCCGGTCTACGAACGCATCGGCACCTTCATGAGCGAAAAGTGCCGTGGCTACGTGGGCGGCCTCATCACGGGGAATCCGGAACTGTCGAAGATGGTCAACCTCTACTACGTCACGCGCATTCCGTTCTACAACGGACCCATCGACTGCCGTCTGTTCATCTACCCCAACTGCGAAATCAAGGGCGAAACGGCGAACGAAACGGCGAACGAAACGGTCGAAGCCAAGACGTGTACCGACGGCTCTTGCGCTGACCAGGGATAACCAATGCACGTGAGGGGCGCGCTTGTCGCGTCCGCCCAGCCGAAACGTGAGGGGCGCGCTTGTCGCGTCCGCCCAGCCGAAACGGGAGGGGCGCGCTTGTCGCGTCCGCCCAGCCGAAACGGGAGGGGCGCAATTTATTGCGCCCGCCTCGTCTGCGGAGTGCGGCTGCTTCACATACGCAGATTTTGAAAAGATCGATGGATGGAACGTGCGTTTGACTCTAAGCCTATAGAAACTATAGAAGCGGCAGCAAGATGGATTGATCGTACGGGAGGGCGCGTGTCCTCACGCGCCGAAAATATGGCGGCTGGGGACAGCCACCCTCCCAACGGAATCGACACAATCAATTTCCGAAACACTAATTTTACCCGTTTTGCAGAAAAGAACGTTCAAACTGCAAATCAATAACATCACACCCCGCTTGATTTGTTCCGAACAAATCAAGCAATGCATGGGAGGTCCTCGCTTCTGCGCGGCCGAAGGGGATATGAACGGGCGCGACAAGCGCGTCCCTCCCGTTTCGCATCCCGACGAACCCTGACGAAAGCGCGTCCCTCCCCCCGCTTGATTTGTTCCGAACAAATCAAGCAATGCATGGGAGGTCCTCGCTTCTGCGCGGCCGAAGGGGATATGAACGGGCGCGACAAGCGCGTCCCTCCCGTTTCGCATCCCGACGAACCCTGACGAAAGCGCGTCCCTCCCCCCGCTTGATTTGTTCCGAACAAATCAAGCAATGCATGGGAGGTCCTCGCTTCTGCGCGGCCGAAGGGGATATGAACGGGCGCGGCAAGCGCGTCCCTCCCGTTTCGCATTCCGATGAACTCTGACGAACCCCACGAAGACCCTCCGACCGTAATATCAACAACATATCAAATAGTGTTGATAAATACGTTATCAACAGACTTGTTATTACCTGTTTATAACTTACGTTGTGATAAGTTTGTTGATAACTGTTGATAAGAGTCCCCTTGTCAGCGGGCGGATGAAAGCGCATACTATCCGCCGTGACGAATCTCTCGACAGAAATCTGCCTCATGTTCAAGGAGGCGCGCAAGGCGAAGGGGCTGAACCAGTCCGCCCTTGCCCGCGTTCTTGGCTGCCAGCAGTCGGCCATTTCCATGTTCGAGGGCGGCCAGTCAACGAAGCTGTCGGACGAGACCGTCAGGAAAATGGCGGATTTCCTCGGCGTCGAGATGCCGAAGGAAAAAAAGGCAGAAGAATCGAACAATCCTGTCGTGCCGGTTGCCCAGGCGTGCGGCGAGGGCGTGGTCGGCGTGCTGGCGCGTGGGTATTGCCCGAATGGACATTGTCCGTCGAACATCCCCTACGTCGTGGAAGGGCGTCTCTTCTACCGCCCTAATCGTGTCCTTGCTTCTCCAACGGGCGGCGTGCGCTGCACGCAGTGCGGGGAGGTTCTTGAAATGCGGTGTCCGGTCTGCGGGGCGCCGTTGAACGACGGGGCCTGCTGCGCGGTCTGCGGAAGCGCCTACGTGACGCCGGTTCTGCCCGAGGGCGTGGATCCGGCGGCCTATGCGCGTGCGCGGCGCGACGAGATGCTGCAGTTGAAGGCGCTGATGCAGGCATGAAGGCGTGGATTCAGCGTGTCGCACGGGCTTCGGTGACCATCGACGGCGCCTGTGTTGCGCGAATCGGTCGGGGGTACTTGGTTCTGTTGGGTGTCACGCACGCCGATACGGAGGCGGAGGCGGACCGCATTGCCGAGCGAATTTCCGTGCTGCGCCTCTTCACGGATGCACGCGGCCTGATGAATCTCTCGCTGGAGGATGTAGGCGGTTCGGTGATTGTGGTTTCCCAGTTCACCCTGTATGCGGACACCGCGCATGGGCGGCGCCCGGGGTTCTCCAATGCGGCGCGCCCGGAACAGGCCAATCCTCTTTACGAGCGCGTCGTCGCGAAACTGCGCGAACGGCTAGGGGACGGTCGGGTGGAAACGGGACGCTTTGGGGCGGACATGGCCGTCGAACTTGTCAACGACGGCCCGGTGAGCGTTGAAGTGCGGGCCGGCGTGCAGTGACGCTATTTGATGCGTCGGCTGGATGCACTTGGAATATCGAGGGATTCGCGGTACTTGGCGACCGTCCGTCGCGCGCACGTGATGCCGTCTGCGGCGAGCGCCTTGGCGATGGCTTCGTCCGAAAGGGGGTTCTTTCTGTCCTCGCCCTCGATCAACTGGCGCATGCGGTTCTTCACGGCGACATTCGAGACCGTCTCGCCGCTTGCGGTCGTCAGGCCGGCGGTGAAGAAGCGCCGCATGTCCACGACGCCGAGCGGGGTGGACATGTACTTGTCGCGCACCGTGCGTGAGACGGTGGCGTTGTGGACGCCCGTTTTCTGGGCGATCTGCTCCATGGTCAGGGGCTTGAGAGCGGAAATGGATTTTTTCTCGAAGACATCGGGCTGCGCGTCGACGATGGACTGGGCGATCTTCTGAATGGTGTCCTGCCGGTCGTCGATGGAGGTGACCAGCGCCTCGGCGGCCCGAATGCGTTCGCGGATGTAGCTTTTGGTGTCCGACGGACACTTCGGGTCGTTGAGCATCGCAAGATACTTCTTTGAAATGCGGATCTCCGGGATGTCGCGGTTCGTCACGCGGGCGATCCATCTGCCGGACTTCGCCTTTGAGACGAACACCTCCGGCCGCACATAGAGCGCGGCATCCGCCTGGGACGTGAAGCCGCGCCCTGGCTTGGGATCGAGCTTCCGCACTTCGTCCAGCACGTGCCTGTATTCGTTCGGCCGAATGCCCAGCTTTTCGCAGATGAACGCCTCGCGATGCGAGGCGGCATCGGGCAGGTAATGGTCGATCAGCGCGCGGACTTCGTCCTCCCATGGCGAATCGTCGAGCTTTTCCATCTGGTAGAGCAGGCACTCCCGCAGATCCCGTCCGCCACACCCCAGCGGATCGAAGGACGCAATGTCGGCAAGCGTCTTGAGGATGTGCGCCTCGTCCGTATGCGCGACCATGATGATGTCGGGAATCGAACCCCGGAAGTATCCGTCCTCGTCGATGTAGGCGATGAGAAGTTCGGCCAGCCTGCGGTCTGATTCGGGGATGCTGGAAACCGCAATCTGCTTTTGAAGGTGTTCCTGAAGCGTTTCGGGCTTGACCTGGCGGTCGAAGAGGGCCTGCCGGCGGGACTGCGCATCGGGATCGACGGCGCCGTTCTCCGTGGTGGCATGGAAGTTTTCAAGGTTCTGGAGATAGTAGTCCCGGTCCGCATCGTCGCAGGAAAGTGTCTGCTGGGCGGCTTCGCCCGTCGGCGTGAAGTCGAGCTCGCGTTCCGAAACGGCCCCGCTCGCATGCTCGTCCGGCAGGGTTGCGGAAAGCGGACGCTCGGTTTTGCCCACCACGTCCTCGATGACGGGATTGGTCTCCATCTGGCGCTGGAGTTCGGCGCGGAGTTCAAGGGACGTCATCTGAAGCATGTCCAGGCCCTGGCGCATCTGCGGCGCCAGAACCTGTGACTGACGCACCGCCGGCGTCTGCTGCATGCCTTGCATCATCAATTGATCCCTATCTGTTAGCAATTTTCGTGCCAACAATGGCGACATCATATCAACTTACGTTTCGTCAGGCAAGCGGAAAATGCCGGAGGGAAATGCCGGCCGATTGACACGGAGTGTACGGAGACACGAAGGCACGAAGAGAGGTTTTGATATTGGCCTACGCGCGGTTTCATCCAGCACGGCGCGGGTCCTGTACCCGCGCCGCCTCGGCGCGTGGCGTCCGACCGGGGGCCTTGCACGCGAAGTACCCGCGCCGCCTCGGCGCGTGGCGTCCGAATGGGGGCCTTGCACGCGAAGTACCCGCGCCGCCTCGGCGCGTGGCGTCCGAATGGACCCCAATCCGAACGAGTCACCCCACAGTGCCGCGCGCCGAGGGCGGCGCGGGTACTTCGCGTGCCGGGCCGCCAGGTCGCGCGGTCCTCCTCGAAAGTGCGGCGGAGTTGCCGCAACCCACGGTTTTGTGATAGACTAGAAGCGCCATGAAACTTAAGAGAACGCAAGATCCGGAGATGATCGCCCCGCTGCCCGCCGTTGGCGGCGGCGCGGCGACCGTCGATCCCTTCAACCTCGGCGCGGAGGCGGCCGCCGCATCTGCGGGCGCGTCCAAGGTGGGCGCGGCGATCGCGCTCGTCTGCTCGCTGCTGTCGATCGCCCTGCTGGGGACGACGGCCTGGCTGATCTACCAGAACCTGGAACTCGTCCAGAACGTCTGACAAGCAGCCGGGAGGCGACGAGATGGCCGACGTGATGAAGTCGCCGCGCGCGCGCGCGGCCGTCCTGCTTGCATTGGACGAGGACCTGGGCTCCGTCTCCAATACGGCGTTCGCCCGGCGCTGCGACGCGACGAGCGAGTCGCTCGTCGATCCGAAGGCGAAGGCCGTCGGCGAAATCTACGCGCGCGTGGCGTGCGTCGTCGCGGGCGCGACGGTCGCGGCGGCCGTCCTGAAGGCCGTCGACAGGACGGTCAAGGTGACGGTCCTCAGGCCCGACGGGACGCAGGTGAAGCCGAACGAGACGATCCTGCAGTTCAGCGGCCGGGCGCGCAGCATCCTCGCGGCGGAGCGCACGGCGCTCAACTTCATGCAGCGCATGTGCGCGACGGCGACGCTCACGCGGAAGTTCGTCGACGCGACGCGGAAGTGGGGCACGCTCATCCTCGACACGCGCAAGACGACGCCCGGCCTGCGCGTCTTCGAGAAATACGCCGTCGTCTGCGGCGGCGGCACGAACCACCGCATGGGCCTGTACGACCGCGTGCTGATGAAGGACAACCACCGCCGCCTCTGGAAGGGCGGCGACCCGGACGAACTCGACCAGGCCGTTCTCGCGGCGCGCAAGGCGTTCCCGAAGCTCGCCGTGGAGATCGAGGTGGAGTCCGTCCGCGAATGCGAAAGCGCGCTCAAGGCGAAGCCCGAGTGGATCATGCTCGACAACATGCCGATCTCGGACATGAAGACGTGCGTGACGCTCTGCCGGGGCATCTCGAAGACCGAGGCCTCCGGCGGCATCACGCTCGACCGCGCGAAGGCCATCGCCGCGACGGGCGTGACGGCCATTTCGCTCGGCTGCCTCACGCACAGCCAGGGCTCCATCGACCTGACGCTGGAGTGGAAGGCCTGTTGAGGCATTAAGCCGCCGCTGCGCGGCTTTAAGTAGTTAAGTCGCCGCTACGCGGCTTTAAATGCCTTTGGACCGATCCGTTTACGTGTCTTGTGCAGCGCACAAACTTAAAGCCGCGAAGCGGCGACTTAACCACTTAAAGGCCGAAGGCCGACTTAACCAATCAATCATGTCTTGTGCGCGCATCGGGCTCTTCGGCGGCAGCTTCAATCCCATCCACCTGGGGCACCTCCGCATCGCCGAGCAGGCGCTGGTTGATTGGCGCCTGGACCGTCTGCTCGTCGTCCCCGCGAAGGTGAACCCGTTTCGGGTGGGGGCGAGCGGCGCGGCTCTCGCGGGCGGCTTGCCCGACGCCGTGCGCTGGGACCTGGTGGTGCGCGCGTGTGCGGCGAACCCGAAGCTGGAGCCGTGGGACATCGAGCTCCGCCGTCCGGACGGGCCTTCATACGCGATCGACACCGTGCGCGCGGCCGAAACGCGCTTCCCCGGCGCCGCGTTTTTCTACGTCATCGGCGAGGACAACATCGCGGGGCTTCCGCGCTGGAAGGACTGGGAGACGCTGAAGATGCGTGCGCGGTTCGTCTCCTACCCGCGCACGCGCGAATCCTCCACGGAGATCCGCCGCCGCCTCGTCGCGGGCGAATCGATCTCCGGCCTCGTGCCGCCCTGCGTGGCGGCGCGGCTGGAGAAGAAACAAGGGCAGCCATGAAGCAGCGCTTCCACTTCGTCGTGACGGCGGGGCCGACGCGCGAATTCCTCGACCCCGTGCGCTTCCTCTCCAACCCCTCGACGGGGCGGATGGGCTTCGCCGTCGCGCGCGCCGCGCGCCGGGCCGGGCACGACGTCACGCTCATCGCGGGGCCCGTCGCGCTCCGCACGCCGCAGGGCGTGGCGCGCGTGGACGTCGTGTCCGCCCGCGACCTGCTCGCCGCCGTCCAGCGCGCCCTTGCGTCCTCCCCGCCCCGCCAGCCCGTCTGCCTCGTCATGACGGCGGCGGTGGCGGACTGGCGGCCGGCGGACTGCGCGGCGCGGAAGCTCAAGAAGGGCGAGATGCCGGGGACGCTGAAGCTCGTGCGCAACCCCGACATCCTCAAGACGCTCAACGCCGCCCTCGCCCGCACGCCCTTCCCCGCCCCGCTCGTCCGCATCGGCTTCGCCGCCGAGACGGGCGCGCCGGCGGCGGAGGCGGCGCGGAAGTGCCGCGAGAAGGGGCTGGACCTCGTGGTGGGGAACGACGTGACGGCGGCGGGGTGCGGGTTCGGGACGACGACGAACCGCGTGACGTTCGTGCATCCGGACGGTTCGTCCGAACCGCTGCCGCTCCTCTCGAAGGACGCCGTGGCGCGCCGGATCGTCGCGTTTGCGGAAAAGAAGGCGGCCTTGTCCGCGCGCGCGCGATGAGCTATGTGGG
This sequence comes from Clostridiales bacterium CCNA10, assembly GCA_963618935.1. GTDB lineage: Bacteria > Verrucomicrobiota > Kiritimatiellia > RFP12 > UBA1067 > RUG572. The sequence continues at coordinate 35,987 of CAVEVC010000116.1, forward strand.
GCGATTGGCGCCGTCGCCGACGGGGGCGCTGCATCTGGGGAACGCGCGCACGTTCATGATCGCGTGGCTGCGGGCGCGGGCGCAGGGCGGAAAGGTCATTCTGCGCATGGAGGACCTCGACCATCCGCGCGACAAGCCGGGGGCGGCGCGGGCGGCCGTCGAGGACCTGGAGTGGCTGGGGTTCGACTGGGACGAGGAGCATGTGCAGAGCGAACGGAAGGCCCTCTACCGCGCGGCGCTCGAACGCCTCCACGCGCAGGGGCGCGTGTACCCCTGCGTCTGCTCGCGGAAGGACGTGGAGCGGGCGCAGTCCGCCCCGCACGCGGGCGACCAGCTCTTCTATCCGGGGACCTGCCGGGGGCGGTTCGCGTCGTGGCGGGCGGCGCAGGCGTTTCTGCGTAAAGAGACGGACGTGCCGCGTCTGCCCTGCTGGCGGTTCCGCGTGGAGGCGGGCACGGTCGTCCGCTTCGAGGACGCCTTCGCGGGGCCCATCGAGCAGGACGTCGCGCGGACGCTGGGGGACTTCCCCGTGGCGCGCGACGCATTCGGCGCGGGCTACACGCTCGCGGTGGCGGTGGACGATGCGGCGATGGGCGTGACGGAGGTCGTGCGGGGCGACGACCTGCTCGCCGCCACGCCGGCGCAGATCCTCCTCTACCGCGCGCTGGGGCTCAAGCCGCCGGCGTTCTGCCACGTGCCGCTCGTGGTGGGGGCGGACGGGCGGCGGCTCGCGAAGCGCCACGGCGACACGCGCATCGCGTCGTACCGCGCGGCGGGGCGGCGGCCCGAGGAGCTGGTGGGTCTGCTGGCCCGGACGTGCGGCTGGGGCGACGGCGCGCCGGTCGCCCTGCGGGACCTGGTTGCGCGCTGCCCCCTCGCCGCCGTGCCGCATCGGCCCGTTGTGCTATAATGTGCGTCCCGTGAACCTGATCGTCGTAGATGTCGGAAACACCTCAACCGCCGTGGGACTGTGGTCTAACGGACGGGTGACGCACGTCGCGCACTGCGACGGCGGCTTCGAGGAGGCGCGCGCGCGCGTCGAGGCCCTGTGTACACGGCGGGCGAAGGGGCTCGCCGGCGTGGCCTACCTGTCCGTCGTACCCCGCGTCGACGCGCGCTGGCGCGGCGACGTGGAGGCGCGCGGCCTGCCGTTCGTGCGCATCACCCACCGGTCGCTGGCGGCGTCGGGCGCCCTGGCGCTCGACTACCCGCATCCCGAGACGATCGGGGCGGACCGCCTCGCCGACGCGGCGGCGGCCGTCGCCCGCTACGGCGCGCCGGTCGTGGTGTGCGACTTCGGGACGGCCTTCACGGCGGCGGCCGTGACGGCGGACCGCGTCTGGCGGGGCGGCGTCATCGCGCCGGGCTTCCCCCTCATGCGCGACTACCTCCACGAGCGCACGGCGAAGCTGCCGCGCATGCGGCTCGGCGGCGCGTGCCCGAAGATCGGGCGCTCCACGGAGGAGGCGATGCGCTTCGGCGCCCTCGTCGGCTACCGCGGCATGGTGCGCGAGATCGTCACGACGCTCGCGCGGAACTTCGGGACGGACTTCCGGCTCGTCGCGACCGGCGGCTTCGCGAAGTGGGTGCTGCGGGACAGCGGCATGCCCTTCGTCGTCGACCCCACCCTGACCCTCCACGGCGCGGGGCTTCTGGCCGCCGCGCAGCTCGGCGCAAAGTCCCCTGAAAATCGGAAAGGAACGAGAGGATGAGACGACGTATCTTCGGCGGCGCCCTGCTGCTGCTGCTCGCCGGCACGGCGGGCTGCGGGCTCTTTTGGGACGACCCCTACGTGACGGTGACGACGACGCCCCTCAACTGGATCGAGGTCCACTACTACAACGCGAACCGCGAGCCCATCCGCCGCGAGGCGGTGCGCATCAACGGCTCGGGGTTCGTGGAGGTGAAGTCCGGCACGTCGCGCCGCGTCTCGGACAGCTTTGCGAAGTCGGTGGGCGACGCGACGTGGGACGACTACCACACGCAGAACTGCCACGTCGACCCCGAACACGTGCGCGAGGTCTTCCAGGACCTGGTGAACGCCGGGCTCTTCGACCGCGACAAGCTGTTCCACGCGACGAAGCACCCCTCCCCCGGCCGCTTCATCGCCGTGCGCGCCGCCATCGACAACAAGACCTTCTCTGAGCCGCAGAACATCTTCGAGGCGGACCCCGAGCTCGCCGAGCGGCTCTACAACGTGGTGCGCGAGTTCAAGCGCCCCACGCTGGGGCGGAAGAGGGAATTGCGGAAGGAGCCGAAATGAGGCGCGTGGGCATCATCGGGGCGGGCCGCTTCGGCATGGCGCTCGCGCAGTCGCTCGCGGAGTCCGGCACGGAGGTGCTGCTCCTGGAGCGCAACGGCGCGCTGGTGCAGCAGGCGCTGGAGGTCGTCTCCGAGTCCGTCCAGGGCGACGCCACCTCGGCGCGGATCCTGGAGGAGGCCGGCTTCGCCGAGTGCGACGCGGCCGTCGTCGCCATCGGCTCCAACATCGAGGCCTCGACGCTCGCGCTCGCGAACTGCAAGGACCTCGGCATCCCGCTCGTCTACGCAAAGGCCTCCAGCGAACTCCACGGGAAGATCCTGCTGAAGCTCGGCGCGGACCAGGTGATCTACCCGGACCGCGACAGCGCCCACCGCCTGGCCCACGCGATCATGAGCGGCGGCGCGTTCGACCTCCTGGAAATCTCGGAGGGCTGCTCGATCGCCGAGATCGACGTCCCCGACGCCTGCATCGACAGGACGCTCGCGCAGGCGGACCTCCGCAAGAAGACGGGCGTGACGGTGCTCTGCATCCGCCGCCTCGACGGAAACCCGAAGAAGCCGCGCGCGGTGCTCATCCCCGGCCCGAACGACCAGATCCATGCGGACGACAAGCTGATCGTCTTCGGCACGCGCAAGCAGATCGACGCGCTCACGGGAGATGGCTGAACAGCCTATTGCGGAGTCAATTTTCCAGCCCCCACGGGAGGGACGCAATTCATTGCGTCCGGGCTTGGTGCCGCACTGAACGGCCCGGCGCGCGAAGTACCCGCGCCGCCCTCGGCGCGCGGCGTCCGAACGTCCCTCCCGCGCCGCCGGTCGGTCCGGCGCGCAATGTACCCGCGCCGCCCTCGGCGCGTGGCGTCCGAACATCCCTCCCGCGCGGCCGATCGGCCCGGCGCGCAATGTACCCGCGCCGCCCTCGGCGCGTGGCGTCCGAACATCCCTCCCGCGCGGCCGGTCGGCCCGGCGCGCAATGTACCCGCGCCGCCCTCGGCGCGTGGCGTCCGAACGTCCCTCCCGCGCGGCCTGTCGGCTACCCCCTAAAACCTGAAACCTAACCCCTGAAACCTAAAGCCTCACCCCCCCTTGACGGCATCCCCCCGCTGTGCTAGAATTATGGCCAATCTTGAAAGACGAGTACTGCGAATAATGAAACGTTTCTTCATAATTGACAATTTTGCTAGGGGGGGGGGGTAATGTAGCCTCTGCGCGTCTTCGCCGCGCCCTTCCGCACATCCTTCTATCTATTTGACGACGGCGCGTCCGGCCCATCTGGGCCGGGCGCGCCGTCCGCGTTTTTCAACAACCACGCAGTGAAAAGGAGAATCCACATGAAAGCAAGGAAGAAGGGAATGGCCGCCGTGCTCGCAGCCGCCGCGCTTGTGGCGGGCGCGCTGGGCGCGGCCACGTACATCGACTCGGGCTCGGGCGACCCGGGCTCGGACGACTCGGCGGTCGTCGTCCCTGACGGCTCGCACACCGCCTTCTCGGAGGGGACGGCCCTCGTCACGGGCACGCTCTCGTGTCCGAGCGCCCCCGTCGCCCTGGAGGCGCGCTTCCGCACGCGCGACGCCTCTCGGGGCATCGCCCTGCGCACGGACGCCGTCACCGGCGCGCTCATCTACTTCTGATGACGGCGGACGGAAACGGGAGGGGCGCGCTTGTCGCGACCAAACGCACGGCGGACGCGACAAGCGCGTCCCTCCCGCGCGGCCGGTCGGCCCGGCGCGCGAAGTACCCGCGCCGCCCTCGGCGCGCGAAGTACCCGCGCCGCCCTCGGCGCGCGAAGTACCCGCGCCGCCCTCGGCGCGCGAAGTACCCGCGCCGCCCTCGGCGCGCGAAGTACCCGCGCCGCCCTCGGCGCGCGAAGTACCCGCGCCGCCCTCGGCGCGTGGCGTCCGGAAGCGGCCGCCCTTCGAGAGGGTCGCCCCTGCCTCGGCAATGAATGGCGTCGATTCCACAGGGAGGGTGGCTGTCCCCAGCCGCCGGATGTGCGGCGCGTGAGGACACGCGCCCTCCCGCGCGGCCGGGCCACACGCAGCCCCAAACCAACTCACCGACCACCGACCACCGACCACTGACCACCGACAGCCGACAACCGGCGACAGCCGACAACCGGCGACAACCGACAACCGACAACTGACAACCCACAACCCACAAGCAACTGGAGAACAGAAGATGAACACGCAACAGAAGAACACGACGGCGCGCCTCGCCGCCGCCGCCCTCGCGGCCATGGCCGCGTGCGCGGCCGCGCGCGCGGACGCCGTGCCCGAGGTCTCGGGCGTCTCGCTCTCGCAGGGCGCCTCCAGCCGCCTCGCCACGATCGCCTACACCCTCTCGGGCGCCCCCGCCGTCGTGACGGTGGACGTCCAGACGAACGCCGTCGTCGACGGCGTGGAGACGTGGGCCTCCATCGGCGGCGAGCACGTCCAGCAGATGGCGGGCGACGTCTGGAAGAAGGTCGAGACGGGCGCGCGCACCATCTCGTGGCGGCCTGACCTCTCGTGGCCCGACCACAAGATCGCCGCCGGCGGCGCGCGCGCCGTCGTCACCGCCTGGAGCGTGGACAACCCGCCCGACTACATGGTCGTGGACCTGGCGGAGAACGCGGCGGCGAACTCCGAGCGCTACTACCCCTCCGCCGAGTTCCTCCCCGGCGGGCTGCTCGCGAACCCCGACTACCGCACGGCCTCCCTCGTCATGCGCAAGATCCCGGCCAAGGGCGTCAAGTGGACGATGGGCAGCGTGGCGGGCGAGCCCGGCCGCGACGGCACGCGCGAGGCGGCGCACGACGTCACGCTCGAGGAGAGCTACTACGTCGGCGTCTTCCCCGTCACCCAGGCGCAGTGGGCGCTCGTCCAGACGGCCCGCCCCACGCCGTCCTTCTACTCCGTGGAGCGGCCGATGCG
>CAVEVC010000117.1:0-14164 GCA_963618935.1 Clostridiales bacterium CCNA10
CCCGCTCGACGGGCCCGTACTTCGCGAGCCACGCCGCCAGCTCGCCGTCCGGGGAGCGGCGGGACGGCGCGGCGGAGGGGGAGCGCGCGGCTACGGGGGGGCGCGCGGCGGAAGGAGCAGTTCTTCTCATTTTGGCCATGCGGGAATGATAGCAGAAGGCGGGATTGGACGCAATGAGATTATGATGCGGAAAAATCAGATCATCTTGAAAGCCTCAAACATCTTTGAAGACCAAGGTAAATGGTCGGCGTAAGGTAAAATGGTCGGCGTGAAGGTTGCGGGAACGGCCATTCAATCAGGAAACGGTTAGCCAGGGGACGGCGTTCGGACATCATGCACCAGCCAGGGCGATGGTATATAGAACGTGCCAAGTCCGTGCGCTGCGTGCCGAAACCATTATAGATACGGCAACGAAATATGGTGATTCTCTGCCACAAAAAACGAAAAGAACACAAGGGCTTTGTTGCCTTTGTGTTCTTTGCGGCTCACAATATTCGATTGCCGAAGCAATAGGTGTACACCAAATCGGAACAGATACCAGGCCTTTTCACGGTGAACGGGGTTACGCATGAAGCCGCGTACAAGTTCACCTGCCATGGGGCGGTCGTGCAGGAGCGCGCCCCTCCCAGAAGCGACCGACACGGGAGGCCGCAACTTGTTGCGGCCGTTCCACGGACGCACGAACACACGGCGCGCGAACGCACGGACACGCGTGGAGGTGCGGACGCAACAATTCGCAGCCCTCTCGGAGGTCGGACGTTCAGACGCCACGCGCCGAGGCGGCGCGGGTACTTCGCGCCCCCCCCAAAAAAAAACACGGGGGGGGGGGGGGGGGGGGGGATGGCTACCTCTCGCCCGTCTTCCGCGCGCCTACCTTTCGCCCGTTTTCCGCGCGGCGGTTGGTCTTACCCCGAACGGCTACCGCAAGAGCCGGACATCAGCTCCAGGAGCCGGCGGTGTCCCTCGTAGCCCTTCATCCGGTCGCCTGTGCGGTTCGTCAGCACGACGCCCGCGTAGCCGTTCGCCGGATCGACCGCGACCGTCACGCCCGTGAAGCCACCGTGCCGGACCGTCGCCGCGCTCCAGCCCCTCGGACGCAGGTCGGCGCCCATGTCCCAGACGAAGCTGTGGCGTTCGCCGCCCTTCTCGAAGCACGGCGTGAAGAGCAGGTCGTAATACGCCTTCGGGAACGTCCGCCGTTCGCAGAGGTCGTCAAGGAACTTCATCATATCCGCCGCGCACGAGAACGCCGCGCCGTTGCCCATCGCCGCCGGATACGCCCGCGCCTGCTCGTCGCCCTTGAAGCCGATCGGCGGATGCCCGTTCTGCATCGCCTCGACGGCGCGCGCGTTGCCGGGGATGTTGTGCCAGTAGGTGTCGTTCATCCCCAGCGGACGCCACAGCATCTTGGCCGCCGCGCTTTCGAGGTCCATGCCCGTGAGGCGCTCGACGATGCGCCCGAGGTAGATCAGGTTCGAGCAGGCGTAGTCGTAGCGTTCGCCGCGCGGCCGCACCGGGCGCTTCGCGTAGAGGCGGCGGTTGAACTCAATCGGGTCTTGAACGATGTAGGGCTTGGAGTTGTCGAAGCCGCCGGAATGCGTCGCGAGGTCGCGCACGGTGATGCCGTGGCGCTCCTTCGCGAGGACGTGCTCCGGCAGGTAGTCGGTGAACGGCGCGTCCGGGTCGAGCCGCCCGTCGGCGACGAGGAGGGCGCAGAGGGACGCGGTGAACGTCTTCGCCGCGCTCGCGAGGTCGAAGAGCGCGTCCGGCCGCATCGGCACGGGCGGGTCGAAGCGCATGAGCCCGTCGTGCCAGGCGAGGCCGCCGCGCGTCGCGCACACGCCGCCCGCGATCAGCCGCGACGCGACCTGCCGGCGCAGCTCGTCCTGCACGGCGGCAGACGCGGGCCGCGCGCCCTTCGCCGCCGTCTGCGCAAACCCCGTCCTCAGCACGGCCGCCGCCGCGCCAAGACCCGCGATGAATTCCCTCCGCCGCATCCGTGCATCCTCCTCTTTTACGCGCCGTAGACGAAGGAGCAGGCGGCGCCCGCGTCCTCGCGCATGATCTGGTCCCATTCCGCCGGACGCTTCTGCCCCTCCGCGAGCGGGCGGGGGAAGAAGAAGTCGTTCTGCACGAACGCGAGCTTCGCGCCGCGCGCCTCCGTGCGGAACGTCGCGAAGCCGATGTTGCCCCACCATCCCGTCGAGGGGAGGCAGGCGGAACGCGCGACGCGCGGCGACGACCACGAGAGGGGCGTCCACTCCCTGTACCAGCGGTGGTTGTGCCCGTGGACGTAGCCGGCGAAGAGCGGGAAGTCGCCCAGCGCGGCGAGGATCTTCTTCTTCCCGACGAAGAGCTCGCGGGCGGGGTGGTGCGCGCCGCAGAAGAACGGACGCTTCGCGGCGGCGGCGAAGGAGACGAGCCAGTCGGCCTGGGCCGCGTCGAGGCCGCCGTCCACCGCGTTGCCGCTGCCCTCGCCCTTCGGATTCTCCTTGAGCGAATCGAGCAGCACGAAGTCCGCCGTCCCCACGTCCACCACCGAGACGAAGCGCCCGGGGACGGGCGTGATCTCCTTCTGGCGGGGGTGGAAGCGGAAGAGCGGTTCGCGGTGGTCGTGGTTGCCGGTCGTGAGGTAGACGTCGACGCCGGCGTCCTTGAGGCGCTGGATGAGCGGCGCCGACTCCGCGTAGTCCGCCGAGAGGCCGTTCCAGAGCGCGATGTCGCCGAAGACGAGCACGCGCTTCGGGCGCGGGTCCAGCGCGAGGACCTGTCCGACGGCCTTCGCGAAGAGCGGGTTCTGGTAGGTGGGCTGCCCCTTCACGTCCTTCCCGCTCACGTGGATGTCGGAGAGGAAGACCGAGAGGTTCGGATCGACGGCGACCTTCGCGGCGCCCTGCGCGCGCCCCGCAAGGGGGGCCGCGCACGCCGCGAGCGCCCCGAGGGAGATGAACCGCCGTCTGCTGAAGCCGTTTCCGCCAAACTCCGTCATCACACGTTCTCCTTTCCCGTCACCGGCGGGGCCTAGACGCGGTAGAACTCCTCCCAGCCCTTGCGCGGGGTGCCCTTCGAGCCCTTCAGGAGGGCGTTCGCCTCGGCGTCGCCGGGGATGGTCTTCGTGGCGGGGTCGAACTTGACGTTGCGGTTGAGGCGCTGCGCGATGCAGCCGAGGCAGAAGACCTCGCTGAGCGGGCCCGCCACCGAGAACGGCGAGCGCGTCGCCTCCCGGCCCATCACGCCGAGGAGGAAGTTCTTGTAGTGGTTCGAGCCGGGCTTCGGGTAGTCGGGCGCCTTCTCGCCGTCGCAGCGGAAGATCGCCGAGGAATGCGAGCCGCCCTGCCACCAGGCGCCGTCGGAGAGGCCGAAGAACTTGCCGGGGTTGAGCGTGCGCTTCTTGTCCGCCACGGACCCCTTCGCCGCCGGGATGTCCTGCCCCCACGCCACCGCGCGGTGGCCCTTCGGGAGCGCGGGCAGGTTCTTGACGCCCTCGTACCATTCGAGGTCGACGGCGGGGCGGCGGCCCTTCGCGGCGAACTTGAAGACGAGCGTGTCCTGCATCGGGAACACGTAGGGGTTCCAGCCCTGGACGTCCTTGATCTGCACCTCCGTGGGGAGGCCGAGGTCGAAGAAGCGGTGCATCGTGTCCATCGTGTGCGCGCCCCAGTCGCCGAGGCAGCCGTTGCCGAAGTCGTACCAGCTGCGCCACTCGCCCTGCACGTAGTCCTTCGAGTAGTCGTGGAAGCTCGCCGTGCCGAGCCAGGTGTCCCAGTCAAGCCCCTTCGGCATCTGCTCGCCCTTCGGGAAGGCGGCGACCTTGCCGTTCCACTTGTGCCAGCGGCGCGGGTTGTTCATGTGCGCGACGAGGCGCGTGAGCTTCGAGACGTCGAGGACGCCCGTCTCGACGTAGTGCTTGAACTGATAGTAGTTGTTGCCGGAGTGGCCCTGGTTGCCCATCTGGGTGACGACGCCGTACTTGCGCTCCGCCGCCATCAGCAGCTCGCACTCCTCGAAGGTGTGGGCAAGGGGCTTTTCGGAGAAGACGCCGAGCCCGCGCTTCATCGCCGCCATGAGGGCGGGGAAGTGCGAGAAGTCGGGGTTCATCACGGCGACGGCGTCGATCTTGCCGTCCATCGCGTCCAGCATCCTGCGGAAGTCGCGGAAGCGGGGCGCGTCCGGGTACTGCTTGAGCGCGGCGGCGCACTGCCTGCCGTCGAGGTCGGTGTCGCAGAGCGCGGCGATCTGGACGATGCCGGTCTTCTCGAACTCCCTGATGTCGTTCCAGGCCTGCTGGCCGATGCCGACGCACGCAAGGCGCACCTTGCCGTCCGGGCACTTCGCCGTCGCGCCGGCGCCGATGTACGGAAACGCGCCGGCGGCGAGCGCGGCCTTCATGAACGAGCGGCGGGAGAGCGGGAGCTTCATGTCATTCTTCATCTTCTGGTTCCTTGGATTGTCGTATTGGATTGGAGCATTGGGCCTACAGGCTTTCGCCTTCGATCTTGGGCTTCTGGGCGAACTTCGCCTTCACGACCGGCACGACGGCCTTCGGACGGCGGAAGCCGTCGTAGAGGCCCGCCAGGTTCTGCGCAAAGGGCTTCGTGCGGATCGTCGCGCCGCCCCGGTGGTAGCTGCGCGCGTCCGTGAACTGCCAGAGGGCGATGCCCGCGATCTCGGGATGCGCGAATACGGCGTCGAGCACATGGCCGTCGTACTCGGCCTCGAACTCCTCCGTCCACTGCGCCCCGGCGGGGTCGTGCTGGCCGTAGACGCCGCACGTGCCCATCTCCGAGACGATGATGGGCTTCTGGGGGTAGAGCGCGCGGTAGCGCGCGACGACCTTGTCGACGTCCTCCCGGATGAGGCGGCGCAGGTTCGCGGAATCGCCCGCGTCGCTCCCGATCCAGCCCGGATAGGTGTTGAAGGAGACGAGGTCCGTGTTCTCGTGCGAGATGTCCTTCGCGTTGTGGCAGCAGGCGAACGTGACGAGCCGCCCGCTGTCCTCGGCCCGGATCGCCGCGATGAGCCTGTCCGCCAGCGCCTTGCCGGGCTTCGAGCTGGAGACGAACTCGTTCATGAACGCGAAGATGACGACGGACGGATGGTTGAAGCTCGTGCGCACCATCGCCTTCGTCTGGGCCAGCTGCTCGGCGATGAACCTCTCGTCCGAAAGCTCCTTGCCGTTCCCCCAGCCGAGCGATTCCTCCCACACGAGGACGCCCATCTCGTCGCAGTAGTCGAGGAACCGCTGCGCCTGCTGGTAGTGGCAGCCCCGGAAGAAGTTGCCGCCAAGCGCCTTGAGGTTCTGGATGTCCTCGACCATGAGCGCGTCCGGCGTCGCCGCGCCGAACTGCGGATGCGACTCGTGCCGGTTCGCCCCCTTCAGGTAGAGCGGCTTGCCGTTGAGCCAGAGCCGCCGGTCCGCCGCCTTGATCTCGCGGATGCCGAAGCGGACGGCGACGGGCCGCGCCGCGCCGTGCGCGAGGGCGACCGTGTGGAGGTTCGGGGCCTCGGGCGACCAGAGGCGGAAGTGCGGCACGCGCACCGTCGCGCGCGCGCCGCGGAACGCCGCCTGGACGGCGTTCGTGCCGTCGAAGACGAGCGCCGCGTCGAAGTCGGCGGCGCCCTTGAAGCCCACGGCCTCGACCTCCACCGTCCCCGTCCGGTAGTCGCGCGTGCGCACGAAGAGCGTGCGGTTGTCGAAGCGCAGCGACACGCCGTGGTAGAAGCCGCCGAAGAGGTAGAAGTCGTAGTAGGGGCGCGCGAGGCGCAGGGTCTCCCAGTCGAAGCGGTTGTCGAGCGCGGCGAAGACCGTGTGCGTGCCGGCGGCGAGCGGGCCCGTCTCCAGCTCCAGCCGCGCGTAGGGATAGGGGTGCGTCCCGAGGTCCCTGCCGTCGATCTGGAAGTGGCCGACGAGCCCCATGCCGTCGACGACGAGCCAGGCGTTGTCCACCGCCCGGTCGAGCGTGAACGTGCGGCGGTAGAGGCCCGTCCCGCGCCGGCAGAGCCACTGCGGCATCATGTCGTAGCAGCCCGGCACGGCCATGCGGTCCGTCGCGGCAAACGCCGCGCCCGCCGTCTGGGCCGGCGCCTTGCCGTCCTCGAAGCGGAACTCCCACGACCCGTTCAGGTCGAGAGCCGCCGCGTCCGCCAGCGCCCCGGCAGCGCAGAGCGCCGCCCCGATCATCGCAATGAGATGTCTCATGCGGACGATTATACCATATTTCGGGGCGCGGCGGGGTGGGCGCACATGTCCAGGAACGCCGCATAGGCGCGGCGGTCGGCCGTCAGCTCGGGATGCCAGGCGAAGGCGAGGAGGTTGCGCCAGCGCACCGAGGTGGCCTGCCCGCCGAAGGTGGAGAGGACGTCCACGCCGGAGGCGGCCCGGGTGATCGCCGGGGCGCGGATGAAGGTCATCGGCACGTCGGCGAGACCGTTCCACGTGCCCGTCGTGGTGAAGCTGCCAAGCTGGCGGCCGTAGGCGTTGCGCCGCACGGTGACGGGAAGGCAGGCGAACCAGGCGGTCGGGTCGTCCGCCAGCCGCTCGGCGAGGAGGATGAGCCCCGCGCAGGTGGCGAAGACGGGAAGCCCCGCCTCGATGCGCGCGCGCAGCGGCGCGAAGAGGCCGAGGTCCATGAGCAGCTTGCCCTGCACGGTCGATTCGCCGCCTGGGAGGACGAGCCCGTCCATCGGGCGCTCAAGGTCCCGCAGCTGGCGGATCTCGAACGTGCGCGCCCCCGCGTCGGCGAGGGCGTGCGCGTGTTCGACGAAGGCGCCCTGGACGGACAGAATGCCGATTGCCATCGCCTGTTTCCCTTGCGCGCGCGGCCCTACTTGCCGCGCTCCTCCATGATCGTCTGGATCTCGTCGGCGTTGATGCCGACCATCGCCTCGCCGAGGTTCTCGGAGAGCCGGGCGAGGAGCTTCGCGTCCTGCCAGTTGGTGACGGCCTGGACGATGGCGGCGGCGCGCTTCGCCGGGTCGCCGCTCTTGAAGATGCCGGACCCGACGAACACGCCCTCGGCGCCGAGCGCCATCATGAGCGCGGCGTCCGCCGGGGTCGCGACGCCGCCGGCGGCGAAGTTGACGACGGGAAGCCTGCCCGTGCGGTGGACCTCGCGCACGAGGTCGAGCGGCGCGGCGAGCGCCTTGGCGGCCTCGTAGAGCTCGTCCTCGCGCAGCGCGGCGATGCGGCGGATCTCGCCCTGCATCCTGCGCATGTGGCGCACGGCCTGGATGACGTCGCCCGTGCCGGGCTCGCCCTTCGTGCGGATCATCGTCGCGCCCTCGCCGATCCGGCGCAGGGCCTCGCCGAGGTCGCGCGCGCCGCAGACGAAGGGCACCTTGAAAGCGCGCTTGTCGATGTGGTAGAGGTCGTCGGCGGGGGAGAGCACCTCGCTCTCGTCGATGTAGTCGATCTCGATCGCCTCCAGGATGCGCGCCTCCGCGACGTGGCCGATGCGGCACTTGGCCATCACGGGGATGGAGACGGCGTCCTGGATGCCCTTGATCATGGCGGGGTCGCTCATGCGGCTCACGCCGCCGGCGGCGCGGATGTCGGCGGGGATGCGCTCCAGGGCCATCACGGCGCAGGCGCCCGCCGCCTCGGCGATCTTCGCCTGCTCGGGCGTCGTCACGTCCATGATCACCCCGCCCTTGAGCATCTGGGCGAGGTTGCAGTTCACTTCGTTGCGTTCGTTCATGGGTCAATTCTCCTGTTGGAAACCGGGCGGAAAGTCTACCACGTCCCGCCCGTGCAGACAAATGGATAATTGCATGGCGTGCAAGGTTCCGACGGAACGCGGCCACGACAAGCGCGGCCCTCCCGCATGACGGCCCGGCGCGCAATGTACCCGCGCCGCCCTCGGCGCGTGGCGTCCGAACGCGGGGAATGCCGTGCCGTCCGAACGCGGGAGGGCCGCGCTTGTCGCGGCCGGGCCCCTCCGAGAGGGCCACCCCACAGCGCCATGCGCCGAGGGCGGCGCGGGTACTTCACGCGCCTGGCGGACGAAAGCCGGACATCCTACCGGATGAGGAGGAGGGTGCCGCTGGGGGAGACGGTGCAGGTGAACGCGCCGCCGGCGCCGCCGGAGACCGCGAAGCGCGCCGTGCGCAGGGCGGGCAGGTTCGCGACGCGCCAGCGGTCCGCCAGCGCGCCCTCGCCGTCGTCCCGCACGCCCACCTCGCCTCGGGCGATCGTCCACGTGCCGACGGCCGACGGGTCGGCGAGCGTGACCGTGCCGCCGCCGCACACGACGACGCGCCCGCGCGCCGTCACGAACGGGCCCCGGTAGGCCGCCGCGGCCGCGAGCGCCGTGCCGTCCGGGATCTCGGCGTCGCCCGCGCAGACCGTCTCGCGCGCCGTGTCGACCGGCGTGACGCGGAACGTCGCGGGGATCGTCTGCACGCCCTCGGGCAGCGCGAGCGTGCCGCCCGCCAGCTCCACGTAGCCCGTGAACGCCGTCGGGTTCGCCGCGAGCGCCAGCGCCGCCCCCGCCTCCAGGCGCAGCGTCCCCTCGCCCGCCAGCGTCCCCTCGAAGGAGGAGGACGCGTTCGTGAGCGCGAGCGTGCCGCTCACGAGGTCCACCGCGCCCTTGCCGGAGAGCGCGCCCAGCGTCTCCGCCGTGCCGTTCACCTCCAGCGTCGCGCCCTCGGCCACCGCCACGTCGCCGCCCGCCGGCAGCACGCGCAGCGCCCCCGCGTCCGCGCGCATCACGGCGCGGACCTGGCGCGCGTTCAGCGCGGCCGCGAAGACCTTCACCTCGTCGAGCGCCCCCCGGAACGACGCATCCGGGGCCGTCGACTTCGCGCCCAGGTAGAAGACGTTCCCCTCCACGACCGCGCGCGGGGTGAACGACTGCTCCAGCGACACCGCCGGCTGGTAGACGCCGTCGACGTAGTTCCGCACGCCCGACGCAGGGTCGTAGACGGTCGCGTAGTGGTGCCAGCGCCGCAGCGGCTCGCCGTCCCGCAGCCCGGTCAGGACGACGTCGAAGTTCCATTCCGTCGGATTCCCGTCCTTCGGGTTCTTCGCCCCGCCCACGTAGCAGCGCGGCGTCGCGAAGCCGTGTACGTCGTTCGAGTCCTGAAAACGACAGCTCAGCATGTACTCGATCGTCCCGTTGGACGGGCTGCCCCAGCAGATAAAGGAGGGGGAATGGCTGGGGTTCCACTGGAAAGACGTCACGTTGTCGGCGGGCGAGGCCTGCACCCAGAGGGACACCGTGAACGGCCCGCCGTCCGTCGGGATCACGTCGGGGAACGCCGCGCTCTTCAGGCAGACGCGGTTGTAGGCGTCGAACTGCAGCGCCTTGCCGCCCAGGGGCGAGTCGACGAGCGTGAGCGACCCGCCGCCGTCCTTCACGAGATGGTGGGCGCCGGGGGCCGAGTCGAGCCCGGGGGCGTCCGCGCGCTCGAAGGCGTAGTGGAGGACGGGGGCCGGGACCTGCGCGAGGGCGTCCGGCCGCGCGCCGCGCGCGACCGCGCGGGGCGCCAGGCGCCGGCTCAGGCGCGCGATCTGGTCCGCCCCCAGCGCGCACGCGTAGACGGCGACGTCGTCGAGGCGCCCCTTGAACTGCCGGTCCGTCTTGTTGAGCTGGCGGCCGAGGCAGACGCTGCGCCAGGGCTCCAGCCCGAGCGCCTGGGCCTTCTCCGTCGTCCAGGTCGCCTCGCCGTCGACGTAGACCGTGAACGACGCGCCCCGGCGCACGACGGCGTAGTGATGCCAGGCGCCCTGCGGCGCGGCGGGCGTCGTCACGTCGGTGAAGTCGAGCGTGCCGCCCCAGTGGGAGAGGACCATCGTGCCGGAGTCGATGGCGTTGAAGCGGAAGACGATCTCCTGGAAGGCGCCCTCGCGCCCCAGCGACAGGAGCGTGGCGTTCGCCGGGCAGTCGGCGTCCGGCTTCGCCCACACGCTGATCGTGTAGTCCGCATCGCCCGCGAGGAGGTCCGCGCTGTAGAGCCACGCCTCCAGCCTCTGCCCGGCCGTTCCGGGGAACTGCGCCACCCAGCCGCCGCGCGCGTCGTCCCACACCCGCTCGACCTCGGCCTGCGTCGTCAGGTTGAACCCGCACCCGCCGGCATCGGCGCCCAGGGACTGCTCGAAGTCGTAGACGCCGAAGCAGAGGGGCAGCGTCGCGGCGTTCTGGAGGACGAGCGCGCCCGCGCGCACCTCCGTGCCGCCCGTCTGCGTGAGCGCGCCGTCGAGGACGAGCCGCCCGTCGCCGTCCTTCACGAAGCGGCCCGTCCCGGAGACCCCCGCCGGATAGGCGCCCGCGCCCGTCAATGTGAGCGTGCCGCCGTCCGGGAGGTCGAGCGCGCCGCGCGGGCCCGTCGCAGCGACGTTCGTCGCCGCGAGCGTCTGCGCCCCCGCCAGCTGGATCCGGCCGTTGAGGTCGAGCGCGAGGCGCGTCCCCTCCGGCAGCGCCGGCGCCGTCCCCCGCGTGCGGCCCTTCCCGTCCTGGACCGGCTCGCCGCCCGCGAACAGGCGCTCCACGCCCACCGCGTCCAGGGCGTGCGCGTAGATCCGCACGTCGTCGAGGTCGCCGTGGAAGTAGCGGTTCTCGGACCCCACCAGCCAGCCGAGCTGGATCTGCGCCGTCGCGGGCAGCGTCATCTGGAGGCCCGTGTCGCGCTTCTCGAAGACCTTGCGCCCGTCCACCCAGACGGCGCAGCGGTTCCCTTCGCGCACGGCGGCGTAGTGGTGCCAGGCGGCGGGGTCCCACGCGCCCTGGCCGGGCGCGGGGTTCAGGTTGTTGAAGTCGCCCCGGCCATTCCAGTGGCCGAGGAGGAGGTTCGTGCAGGCGCCGTCCGTGAAGCGGAACTGCACGAGGCTGTGGTCGACCTGCTCCCGGCCGATCGAGACGAGGGTGGGCCAGTTGTTGGCGCAGGGCGAGGCGGCCTTCGCCCAGAGGCTGATCGTGTAGTCCGCGTCGCCCGTCAGCGCCTCCGCGTCGGGGACGGAGACGCCCAGGCTGCCGCCCGTCGTCGCCGTCGCCGTGAAGCGCGCCACGTGGCCGCCCCGCTCCGCGTCGTAGACGCGCGCGACGGCGCCCGACGCCGTCAGGTCGCGGCCGTTCCCCGACGTGTCCGCCGTGAGCGACGTTTCGAAGTCCCAGCTGGCGAACGGCACGGCCGCGGCGTCCGTCGTGTCGAGGCGCAGCCGCCCCGCCGACGCGCCGTAGACGACGCCCGGCACGACGTTCGTGACGAAGACGCTGCGCACAAGGGCCGTCACGCGCCCCGTGCCGCAGACCTCGCCCGGCACGACGGCGGCGGCGAGCGTCCCCATGCGCAGGTCCACGCCCTCCAGCGGCAGCGGTACGCCGGGCCGCGGGGAGAGCGCCCCCACCGTCGCCTTGGCGGCGTAGTTGGTGAAGACGAACCGGCCGGCGGGCCCCGTCACGCGCACGTCCGTGTAGGCGAGCGCGCGGTCGGTCATCGGCATGACCGTCCCCTCGTCGATGGCGAGGACGCCCCCGGCGTCCTGGGCGCGGTAGAAGCTGCTGATGCGCACGGTGCCGTTCCCCTCCTTCCGCACGGGCCCGTAGTCGACCTTCTGCGAGGGCCCGTAGTTGACGGAGCCGCTCGGCGACGGATACAGGCCGTCCCCCAGGACGAGCCAGCCGTCCTCCACGCGCAGCGGGAAATGCCCAAGCGCGGCCGTGTAGAAGGAGAACCGGTCCCCCTTCCACGCGCCGAGAAGACGCCACGTCGGCCACGCGGCCTCCGCCGTCGCCTCCGCATCCGTCTCCGCATCCGCATCGGTCTCCGCCGCCGCATCCGCATCGCCATCTGCGGCCGCATCGGCCGCCCCGTCCAGGGGACGGAAGATCATCCCCGCCGAGACGACCGATTCTTTATCTGACCAGGCAATGTCCGCGCCGTCGGTGAGCGCGAAGTCGGCGACCGTGTACATGACGGCGTTTGCGTCCGTCAAGTCCCCGGCCCAGTTCACGAGCACGCCCACCTCGTTCGTCGCGAACCAGGACCCGCCTCCCGGCGAGATCCACGCGTTCGTGACGACATCGGCCGAGACGGCACACGCCGCGCCGAGCGCGGCCAAGCCAACCATCTGTTTCCGCATCTTCAACCTCCTTTGACGACAAGACCTTTTGGGCAAGACCTTTTGGGCAAGGTCTGGTCCGAGTTTAAACAAAACGGAAATATTATACCCCCCCCCCCTGCGGGATTTTCAACTAAAAAATGAAGGTTTTTTTCGGGAGGGCCGCGCGTGTCGCGGCCGCGTCCGTCCCTACTCGTCGAGGGCGGAGAGGAGGGCGTCGGCCGTGACGGGCCGGCCCTTCACGCGCAGGACGAGGATGCGGGCGATGAGGGCGCTCTCGAAGTCGGTCAGGCGCACGCCGTCCTTGCGGTCCTGGAGGATGCGCAGCAGGTCGTCGGGCGTCACGCGCTCCCGCGCGCGCGGGCCGCCGGCGAAGAGCTCCGTCGCCGCCACGGCGAGGGCGGTGAGGGGGGCGAGCGCGGCGGCGAAGACGCGGTAGACGGGGGCGAGGCGCAGGGCGCGGCGGAGGGGGCGCGCCGAGCAGAAGAGCTTCGGCAGGAACTCGCCGCAGACGAGCAGGGCGAGCGCCGCGCCCGCGCCCCAGGCGGCGCCCGCGCCGGGGGCGCCGCCGAAGAGGCGCGCGGCGAGCGCCGCCGACGCGGAGGAGTAGGCGACGTTCGCGAGGTTGTTGCCCACGAGGATGCCGGTGAGGGTGCGGGAGAGGTCGAGGCGCGCGCGCTCGACGATCTTCGCCGCCGCGCTGCCCTCCCGCGCCATGTGGAGGATGCGGCCGCGGCTCACGGAGGTGAAGCCCGCCTCGGTGGCGGAGCAGAAGGCGGAGAGCGCGAGCGAGGCGAGCATCGCGCAGGCGAGGAGGACGAGCGCGGTCATGCGGCGTCCTCCTCCGTCTTGTCCACGGCCTCGTCCGTCTCGGCGAGCAGCTCCTCGTCGGTGTCGGCCTCCGGGTAGGCGACGACCTCCAGCTTCACCTGCACGACGCGGCGGCGGCGGCGCTTGAGGACGGTGGCGCGGCAGCCGTCCGCCTCGACCTGCTGCCCCACGTGGGGGATGCGCTCGGCGTGGAAGGCGACCCAGCCGGAGAGGCGGTCGGCGTCCTCGGCCTCCAGCTCGATGCCGAGCGCGCGGTTGATCTCGTCGAGGCTGGCGCGGCCGTCGATGATCCAGGCGTTGCGCCCGACGGGGCGGATGGAGGGCTCGTCGTCGGGGCGCGCGAAGACGCCGGGGCCGACGACGATCTCCAGGACGTCGTTCGGCGTGATGATGCCCGCCGTGCCGCCGTATTCGTCCAGCACGACGGCGAGCGGCTTGCCGCTGCGGCGGAAGACGACGAGCAGGTCGTCGAGCGTGATCTGCTCGGGGACGAAGAGGGCGTCCTCCACCTTCCCCGTGCGCGCGTCCACGACGCCCTCGATGGCGTCCGGCGTGCGGTTGAAGACGGGCAGGTAGGCGTGGCGCGCGTGGGCGAGGGCGGCGGCGCGCACGGCCTCGGGGCGGTCCGAGTCCAGCCCCTCGATGTCCACGCGCGGCGTCATCTCGTCGTTCGCGTGGAGCTCCGAGAGGCGCAGCACGCCCTCGATCATCTCGGCGTCGGCCGCGGCGAACTCGCCCTTCTCGGCGGCGGCCTCGACCACCGAGACGAGCTCGGCGTCGGAGAGGGCGCGGCGCTCGCGCGCGAGCGCCGGCGCGAACGCCCGCGAGGCGAGCGCGAAGACCTTGCTGAACGGCAGGAGCGCGGCGCGCCAGAAGAGGAGCGCGAGCGCGCACGCCGGCGCGAGCGCCTCGGCGTGGCGCAGGGCGAGGCGCTTGGGCGTGATCTCGCCGAAGAGCAGCAGCAGCACGGTCGTCGCGGGCACGGCCGCGAAGCCGCCCCAGGCGGGGAAGGCCGCGGCGAAGAGGCGGTAGGCGAGCGTCGCGATCGCGAAGTTGACGAACGTGTTCCCCACGAGGAGGGTCGAGAGGAGGACGGCGGCGTCGTCCACGCACCGCCCGATCCAGCGGTCCGCCCGCGCGCTGCGCGCCCGGATGCGCGCGCGCTGCACGCCCGTGAGCGTGAAGAGGATCGTCTCCGATCCGGAGAAGAACGCCGAGAGGGCGAAGAGGACGGCGAGCGCCGCCGCTGATAGAATCACATCCATTGCGTGGCGG
>CAVEVC010000118.1:0-7108 GCA_963618935.1 Clostridiales bacterium CCNA10
GGGCGGGCGGAGCGGATGCTCCCTCACGGGAATGCGGGCCGCGAAGGCGGCGCGCGCGGACGCGCGTCGCCTTCGCGGACTAAGGGGCCCGGAGGGTGCGTCCGGCCGCCCGCCCTGCGCCCTGCGCCCTGCGCGCGGCGCGGCGCGTCTGCGGACCAAGGGGCCAGGAGGGCGCGGCCGGCCGGCCGCGCGCCATCCATTCGCCGCTGAAAAAAAAAGATAACTTTCATAATTGACATTTGCGACAGGGGGGGGGTATAATGTTGACATACACTCAAATCAGGATCAGGTCAAGCCTGAATCAGGTCAAGCCAAGACCAGGCCAAACCAGGAACCAGGATTTCAAACGAAAAAAGGAGATGAGGACATGAGCGGATGCAGAATGGGACGCATGGTGCGGTGGGCCGCAGGCGCGGCCTTGCTGGTGTGTTCGGCGCGCGCGGCGGACACGATCGAGGACGGGGTGCTGGCGCTCGATGCGTCGGACGCGGGGCGGACGCTCCAGGCGGCGCTGGCGGCGCGGAACCTCGCGCTTGCGGACCTCGCGTCCGTCACGTCGCTCGTCGTCGACTGCACGGGCGTCGTCACGAGCGACGTGGCGCTGGCGGGCTGGTCGGGCGACCTGCGGATCCGCCCCCAGAGCGTCTTCGAGGTGACGGCGGACGGCGCGCTCGGCACGGCGGACGGCGCGATCTTCATCGAGGACGGCGGGCAGCTGAAGATGTCCGTCAAGACGGCGAGCACGTGGACGCGGGTGAAGAAGGCGTGCTCCTTCGAGGGCGAAGGGCCTGACGGCAGCGGCGCGCTCTGCTCGGTTTCCGCCGAGCACCAGTACGGGAACTGCCTGTGGCCCTACCGGCTCGTCATGACGGGCGACGCCACGTGGAAGACGGGGAATCGTTCCCAGATGGATGTCGACGGAGCGGAGCTGGACATGAACGGCCACACCCTCCGCTACGGGGTGAGAGGACGCTTCCACGGCGTCAAGATCACGAACCCCGGCCACATCATCGCCCTCGACCTGGCCAGTCCGATGCTCATCCAGGGCGGCTGCAGCTTCGGCGGCGGCGCCACGAACACGATCACGTTCAAGAGCGGGGCGGTGATGAACTTCTGGGGCAATCCGGGCACGACGCCGTGGACGGCGATCTTCGAGCCGGGGGCTCGGCTCTATCCGGGCAGCGGTTCGGACGACAACTGGCAGGGCCCCGTCGTCCTGGGGGGGACGGTGCCCATGTACCGCTGGAACCCATGGCCGACGATGACGTTCTACGGCCCGGTCAGCGGCCCGGGCGGCTTCTCGTCCCAGGGGGGCGACCTCACGCTGCGCCTTGCCTGCCCGACGAACGCCTTCCAGGGCGGCGTGCGGCTGCGGGAGAGCGTGCTGGACCTGCCGGTGGACGGCGGGCTGCCGGCGGACGGCGCGGCGCTCATGATGACCAATTCGTCCGTGACGCTCGCGGAGGGCCCCGTCTACGACCTGCCGGCGGCGGTCTTCTCCGGCACGGGCACCGTCTCGCGCGGTTCGGGCGCGTGGCGCGGGAGCGTGACGAAGGAGGCGGCGGGCGAGCTCGTCTACGCCTCGAGCGTGGGGGCCGACGTCCTGGACGTGAAGGGCGGAAGCGTGCGCCTCGAGCCGCGTTCCTGCGGGGGCCTCCACCAGGGCATCGAGGTGGGGACGGCGCAGAACGACACGGCGCTCGCGCTCTTCAAGTCCACCGACTGCCCCAAGACCGGCCTTGCGACCTTTCCCGACTATTCCTACCCCGCGAAGAACGGCGCGTGGAAGAACTACATGTGCGTGGTCTACACGGGCTACCTCTGGAACCGCTCGGACGCGGACGCGGTGTGGACGTTCGGCGCCTGCATCGACGACAAGGCGCGCCTTGTGATCAACGGCGAGACGGTGCTGGACTGCACGGCCTGGAACGCGCTCAAGTTCGGCCAGGCGACGCTCAAGCCGGGCGCGAACACGTTCGAGTGGCGCATGTACAACGCGGGCGGCGGCGCGGGCGGCTCGAACGGCGGCGGGTCCGTGAACTGGACGGCGGAGAAGGGGCTCGCCTACCACGTGGGCGCGACGGATTCGAAGGACCCCGCCGACTTCACGGCGTTCACGGCGGACGACGCGGGGACGCTCTTCACGTTCGTCGACGACGCGGCGACGATGCCGGCCCCGGCGTTCGGCACGGTGCGCCTCGCCGCCGGCACGACGCTGGACCTCGGCGGCTTCGCCTACGCGGCGAAGGCGGTCGAGGGCGTGGGGACGGTGGCGGGCGGCGCGCTCACGGTGGAGGAGGCGCTCGTCGTGCCGGCGGCGGCGGCCCGGGCGGGCGGCGCGCTGGCGGTCGAGGGGACGCTCGCCTTCGGCGCGGGGGCCGTCCTCGACGTGGACGAGCCGGAGGCGCTGGCCCACGCCGGCGAGCTCGTGGTGGCCACGGCGGGCGAGGTCGTCGGCAAGCCGGCCCTCTCGCCCGCGCTCAAGGCGGCGAACTGGTCCGTCTCCTGCGCGGACGGCAAGGTGACGCTGCGCCGTTCGGGCCTTGCCATCATCATCCGCTGATGCGGCGCCCCGCCCGCCGCCCCCCGCCCGCCAGCCGGGCGGGCGGGCGCCTTAACCGAAGTCTAACCGAATCCACACGCACTTCCAACCGGCGTATGCGAAACTATCCGCGTCTCCTGAAAGGAGGATACGGCCATGAACGGAAATGCGGACATGATGGATCGGGAAAAGAGAACGAGAATCGAAATCGCCGCGGCGCTTGCCGCCGTGGCGCTCCTCTACCTGCTCAACTGGCTGACGGGCGCCCTGTAGAGACGCTGGAGGCGCAGCCGGCGGGGAGGGGCGGCAGCTTTGCGCGGCCGGCGTCGACGGCCTGCGCGGCGGCGTAGACGGCGTCCCAGGTCTGGTAGCGCCCCGCGCGGTCCTTCACGAGCATGCCGGCCAGGAGGCGCGCGAGCTGCTCGGAGACGGCGGGGTTGAGGGTGCGCGGGTCGGGGGCCTGGGCGGCGGGGTCGACGTGGCGGCGCAGGATGTCGTCGTTGTCGGCGAGCGGGAAGAGGATGCGCCCCGTGACGAGGTGGTAGAGCGTGGCGCCGAGGCAGTAGATGTCGGCGCGGCAGTCGAGGGGGACGTCGCCGTAGATCTGCTCGGGGCTGATGTAGGCGGGGGTGCCGACGACCTCGTCCTGCCGCCGGTCCGGGCGGCGGAGCGCGGCGGTGGACTGGCAGAGGCCGAGGTCCATCACCTTGATGACGCCGTCCTGGTTGACCATGAGGTTCTCCGGCTTGAGGTCGCAGTGGACGATGCGGAAGGAATCCCAGGCGTACTTCATGGCCGCCGCCACGGACTCGCAGACGATGAGCGCGTCGGTGGGCGCGAGCGGGCCCTTGCGCGCGAGGAGGGAGCCGAAGGTGTAGCCGTCGATGTACTCCATGACGAAGTAGTAGCGCCCGTCCGCGCAGTCCGCGCCGTAGCCCTGCACGATGCCGGGGTGGCGGAGGCTCGTCATCGTGCGCACCTCCAGCATGAACTGGCGCAGGTCCTCGCCGGTTGCGGCGAAGTCGGGGTCGAGCACCTTCACGGCGACGAACCGGTTGAGCGCGTCGTGCCAGGCCTTCCAGACGACGGCCATGCCGCCCCGCCCGACGAGGGCGTCGAAGCGGACGCCGGGGATGCGCGGGGGCGTCTCGCGCAGCCGGGCGCGCGCGCGGGCGGTGTCCGTCGCGGCCATCTCAGCGCTTCTCCTTCTTGGGAAGGGAGCCCGTGCCCCGGCAGCGGCGGCAGGGCACGGCGCCCTTGCCGAGGCAGTCCGGGCAGACGGCCTTGCCGAGGCCCTGGCAGGCGCCGCAGGGGGTGACGAGGACCTTCACGTGCCGCGACGTGGCGCCGGCGGTGCGCCGTTCCGAGCGGACCCAGCCGGGCTTTCCGCCGCGCGCGCCGGCGCTCTTGCAGTCGCGGCACGCCTGGATGCCCGCGCCCAGGCACTTCCGGCACGCCGCGGCGCCGGACCAGCGGCAGTCGGGGCAGGCCTCGAAGCCCTCGGCCTCTTCGGGCGCGGGCGGCTTCACGCGCGTGCGGAACCTCACCTGGCGGCCCGTGCCGTCGCAGATCGGGCAGCGGGCGATCTTGACGTCCCAGCGGTGGGTCGTGAAGGGCTTGCCGGGCGTGACGCCGATCTCGCCGTCGTACTGCCCGAGGTTCGGGGGCGTGACGGAGAGGCTGCGCTTCCCGCGGCAGACGGGGCAGGGACGGGCGGTCTCGGCCGGTTCGGCGCAGAGGCGGGGCGCGCCTCCGGCGAGGGCAAGCAGCATGGCGAGCAGCGTCTTCGTCTTCATGTTCATAACGCGATTCCCTCCCGGGCGTATTCGTCGAGCTTGCGGTAGAGCGTGCGGCGCGAGATGCCGAGCGCCTGGGCGGCGCGCGAACGGTTGCCGCCGACTTCCTTGAGGACGGCGAGGATCTGCTTCCGCTCGTTCTCGCCGAGCGTGACGGCGGGCGAGAGGGCGACGGCGGCGACGGCGGCGGCGGGGGCGGCCGCCGCCTGGATCTCGTCGGGCACGTCCGCGACGTCGAGGAGGCCGCCCGCGGAGAGGACGACCATCCGCTCGATCGTGTTGCGCAGCTCGCGCACGTTGCCGGGCCAGCCGTAGGCTTCCAGGCGCCTGAGCGCGGCGGGCGTGATGCCCGTGACGGCGACGTGGTTCTTCTCGGCGAGCTCGCGGACGAAGCGCGCGACGAGGAGGGGGATGTCGCCCGGCCGCTCCTTCAGCGCGGGGAGGCGGATGGCGATCACGTTTAGGCGGTAGTAGAGGTCCTCGCGGAAGGCGCCCTCGGCGACGAGGGCCTTCAGGTCGCGGTTGGTGGCGGCCACCACGCGGATGTCCACGGTCACGGTCTCCGTGCCGCCCACGCGCTGGAACGCGCGGTTCTCGAGGACGCGCAGGAGCTTCACCTGCATGGCGAGCGGCAGTTCGCCGATCTCGTCCAGGAAGATCGTGCCGCGGTTCGCGGCCTCGAAGGCGCCGGCCTTGCGCGCGTAGGCGCCCGTGAACGCGCCCTTCTCGTAGCCGAAGAGCTCGCTCTCGATGAGGTTCGGGGAGATGGCGCCGCAGTTGACGGCGAGGAAGGGGGCGTGGGCGCGGGGGGAGAGGTTGTGGAGGGCGTGCGCGACGAGGTCCTTGCCGGTGCCGTTGGGGCCCTGGAGGAGGACGGTGGCGGAGGTGGGGGCGGCGCGGCGCACCATGTCGAAGACGCGCTGCATGGCGGGGGAGGAGCCGACCATGTTGTCGAGGCCGTACTTCTCGTCGAGCTGGCTGCGGAGGTCGGCGACCTCGCGCTCGAGCGCGCCGGTCCGGAGGGCCTTCTCCACGCGGCGGTCGAGCTGGTCGAGGTCGATGGGCTTCATGAGGAAGTCCTCCGCGCCGTCCTTCGTGGCGGCGACGGCCTGCTCGATGGTGCCGAAGGCGGTGAGGAGGATGCAGATGAGGCGGGGGTGCTTCGCCTTGGCGGCCTTCAGCAGCTGGAGGCCGTCCGCGCCGGGCATCCGCACGTCGGAGAGCATGAGGGCGATGGAGAGGTCGGCCTCCAGGGCCTTCATGGCCCCTTCGGCGTCGGGGGCGGTGGCGACGTGGTAGCGGTCCTCGAGGGCGCGCGCCATGAGCTCGCGCGTGCCCTTTTCGTCGTCGACGATGAGGATGGACGGCTTCATGTGAGCCTCCTCACGCGCTTTTCGAGGCGCGGGATGCGCACGGTGAACCTGGTGCCGGCGCCTTCCTTGGACTCGACGTCGATCTCGCCGCCGTGCGCGCGCACGATGCGGCGGGAGAGCATGAGGCCGAGCCCGGTGCCGGCGCGCTTCGTCGTGCGGTAGGGCTCGAAGAGGGCGGCGACGGCGTCGGGGGCCATGCCGCTGCCGGAGTCGCGGAAGGAGACGGTGACGGCGTCGTCGTCCGAATCGAGCGCGATGGCGAGCTCGCCGCCGTCCTTCATCGCCTCCAGGGCGTTCTTGACGAGGTTGAAGAAGACCTGCTCCATCTGGGCGCGGTCGAAGAAGGCGGGGGGAAGGGCGGGGGGGAGGTCGAGGAGCACGCGGATGCGGCGGTCCTCGATCTGCGTCTTCATCGCCGCGAGGGTGTCCTTGAGGGGGTCCGCGAGCGAGCCGGGCGCGAGGTCGGGGCGGATGGGGCGCATCGCGTTGAGGAAGCCGCGGTTGATGTCGGCGATGCGCCTGATTTCGTTCTGGGCGGTCTCGACGTCCGCGAGGAGGCGGGCGCGGCGCGCGGGGTCGCTCTCGCGGCGGAACTCGCGGGCCATGAGCTGGAGGCTGAGGGAGAGGGCGTTGAGGGGGTTTCCGATCTCGTGGGCGAGGCCGGCGGCGAGGTCCTTGACGGCGTCCGTGCGCTCGCTCTCGCGCGCGTCGGCCTCCTGGGCGTGGGCGCGCGTGACGTCGCGGAGGATGACGACGACGGCGTCGCCGTTCGGCAGGGCGCCGAGCTCGAGGATGCGGCGCTCGGGGTAGGCGAGCTCGATTTCGCAGGAGGCCTTGCGCGCCCAGCCGTCGCCCTCGGCGGCGGGGTGCAGCAGGCGGTCCCACTCCCAGGCGGGCAGCAGGTCGCGGACGGGCCGGCCGCGGCCGTTCGCGAGGGGCGCCGCCGCCAGGCGGCCCGCCGCGGCGTTGGAGTAGAGGAGCAGGCCGTCGGCGTTGACGACGAGGATGCCCTCGGAGAGGGTGTTGAAGACCGACTCGAGGAAGCCGATCTCGTCCGCCAGCGCCTTGAACTGGCGGCGCAGGCCCTCCGCGTCGAGCCGGCCGATGCGGTCCGCGACCTTGCTGAAGAATTGATGCGTTCGTGCCATTTCGCCTTGCCTCTTGGAAAACGGCGCAATTGTACCATCTTGCACCGTCCGAGGCAATGGGGCGGTTTTTATGCTATACTGTCGGCATGAAAGCAAGCATACTGTTCGGGGCGGCCCTGGCCGCCGGGATGGCGTGGGGGGCGATGCGCCCCACGCCGGAGTACCTGAAGCGGGCGACGGTCTACCAGGTCGTCCTGCGCAACTTCACGCGCGACGGGAACTTCCGCGCGGCGACGGAGATGCTCGACC
>CAVEVC010000119.1:0-4737 GCA_963618935.1 Clostridiales bacterium CCNA10
ACGCCGCGTCGCGGCGCGACAGGGCCTTACAGGCTGTGAGGGGGGGGGGGGGATATTTGTGAACCGCGCGGACGCATCAGAGCGCGTCTACGCGCCCTTTCCGCCGTTTCCGCCGCGCACGGCCCGCGCAGCGTCCGACCCGTCTCGATTCCGATCCCCAACATTTGCCGCGCAGTATACCACTTCCCCGTGCATGGTGTCAATCGCCGCGCCGAGCGAATCGCGCCAGCGGAATCGTCTTCGTCGCGTCAGACGACTCGAACCGTCGTGAAGCCAAGCCGGCGCGCGACTTCCAGCGCGCGCCCGGTCATCTTCCGTAGATCGTTCCCGCACGGCTCGACGATCCGGCGACGGACTTCACGGACTTCTTGAATGGGAGAAATGTCAAAACACGCGACGCGCACTTCGCCCACATACGCGGCGCTCACTCGTGGTTGAAGAGGTCGTTGATGCTCTGGTTCGAGTGGATGCGCTTGATGGCCTCGCCGATGAGGGGGGCGACGCTCAGCACCGTGAGCTTGAAGGGAAGCTTCGCGGGGTCGAAGCCCGTGCGGAGCGGAATCGTGTCCGTCACGACGAGCTCGTCGAGCTGCGTCTCGCCCATCAGGCGTTCCACGCCCTTCGGCGTGAGCGGGAAGTGCGAGACGAACGCATGGACGCTCCGCGCGCCGTTGTCGCGGCACATCTTCGCGGCCGCGCTCAGCGTGCCGCCGGTCGCCGTCATGTCGTCCACCATGATGACGTCGCAGCCCTTGACGTCGCCGACGACGCTGAAGGCATCGACCGTCGAGTCGCCCGTGCGCTGCTTGGCGACGATCGCGAGGCCCGTCCCGAGCTTGCGGCTGTAGCCGTAGGCGGTCTTCGCGCCGCCCGCGTCCGGCGAGACGACGATGGGCTTGGCGAGGTGCAGGTCGCGGATGTACTTGAGGATCACCGGCTCCGCGTGCAGCTGGTCGAGGGGGATGTTGAAGAAGCCCTGGATCTGGTTCGCGTGCAGGTCGAGCGCGAGCACGCGGTCGGCGCCGGCGGCGGTGATCAGGTTCGCGACGAGGCGCGCCGTGATCGGCACGCGCGGCTGGTCCTTGCGGTCCTGGCGCGCGTAGCCGTAGTAGGGGACGACGGCGGTGATGCGCGCCGCGCTGCCGCGCTTGAGCGCGTCCATGATGATGAAGAGCTCCATGTACGCCTCGTTCGGCGACGGGCTGCCGCTCTGGATCACGAACACGTCGCGCCCGCGCACGCCCTCCTGCACCTGGCAGAACGTCTCGCCGTCGGGGAAGTGCCGGATGTCGATCTTGTTGAGGGGCTTGCCCAGATAGGCGGCCACCTTCTCGGCAAGCGGCAGGTTCGCCGTCCCCGAAAACACCATGAATCCGTTCTGCTCCTGTTCCGACATGTTCCTTCTCCAGTGATTGCCCCCCAAGACCAGCATGGATCTCAAAAGGGGGCCCTTATAGATCCGGCAACGGAATAGGGTGATTTTCCGCCGCAAAGAACACAAGGCCGCAAAGGCTTTGTGGACGTTGTGTTCTTTGTGGCCCACACTACTTGATTGCCAAGGGGATAGTATAGCAAAATTCCGCCGGACGGACACGCCTCCTTGCCGCAGAATGAGCCGCGTCCCCGAAAGGACGGCCGGCGACACCCTGCCGGACGCCGCGTCCACCACGACGCGGTAGGCCTCCGGCACGCCCGGCGCGGCCATGCCCCCCACACCACACACATATTCCTCATGGGAGGGACGCGCTTGTCGCGTCCGCCGCGCGTTCGGTCGCGACAAGCGCGACCCTCCCGAAGGGGACATGGGGGAAAAAACGAAGCCAGACGCGGACACGCATCTGGCAGAACGAAACTGGCGGAGGGAGGGGGATTTGAACCCCCGATACGGCGATTAAACCGTATGACGATTTAGCAAACCGTTGCCTTCAGCCACTCGGCCATCCCTCCGTGAGGAAAACGAGGGGTATGATACGAAATCCGCCGCCGGAATGCAAGCGCGAAATCGCCGTTTCCAGAATCAATGCGCGGCGAGGAACGCCTCCACCTCGGCGCGGTTCGGGCAGGCGGGCGGGCGGCCCGAGAGGCCGCGGCACTTGAGCGCCGAGACGGCGCTGCCGAACCGCATGGACTCGCGCAGGTCGTGCGTCTCGGTCCAGCGGATCGCGAAGCCCGTGTGGTAGAGGTCGCCGCAGCCCGTCGTGTCCACCACGTGCTCGACGGGGAAGGCGGGCAGCTTCACGAAGTGCGCGCCGTCGAAGGCCATCGAGCCGCGCACGCCCATCGTCGCGCCCGCGACCGCGGGGCGGTAGGCGTCGTAGATCTTCCGCACGGCCGCCTCGGCGTCCGCAAGGCCCGTGAGCTTGAGCGCGAACTCCTCGCTGCAGACGAGCAGGTCGGCGTAGGGGAGCAGGTCGTGGACGCCGTCGCGGAGGGTGCCGGCGTCGAAGTTGACGACGACGCCCGCCTCCTTCGCGGCCTTCGCGCCGGCGAGGGCGCCCTTGGGGTTGTGGCCGTCGATGTGGAAGATCTTCGCGCCGCGCACGAGGTCGAGGTCCACCTCGTCCGCCTGCAGCTCGGTCAGGCCCTCGCGCGTCCAGGCGCAGGAGCGGTTGCCGGTCTTCTCCTCGATCCAGAGGTAGGCGATCGCGCTGGAGGCGCCGGGGCGGACCTTCATCGCGGAGGTGTCGACGCCCTGGCGCCTGAAGTCCTCCAGGATCATGCGCCCGTCGGGGTCGTCGCCGACCGTGCCGATGTAGGCGGCGGAGAGGCCGAGGGCCGCCGCGCCGGCGGTCGAGTTCGCCGAGGGGCCGCCGCCGAGGATAGCGTGCTTGAGCATCTGCACCTTGGTGTCCATGGGGATGAACGGCAGCACGGCGAGGTGGTCGTTCGAGCAGTAGCCCAGTCCAACGAAGTCGGCTTTCACGGGTGTGTTCCTTTTCGGGGGGAAGTGGAGGTCAGCTGTAGTAGGCGAAGCGCCTCTCGATGCGCTCCATCGTCCAGGCGACCACGTAGTTGAAGATGTAGTAGAAGACGCCCGCCGCGACGAGCGGGGCCATGGTCGTGTGCGCGCTCGAGAGCTGCTTCGCGAGCGTGAACATCTCCGTCACCGCGATCGTGAACGCGAGCGACGTGTCCTTCACGAGGGTGATGACCTCGTTGCCGACGGCGGGGATGACGCGCTTCACCATCTGCGGCAGGACGATGCGGAAGAACGTGAGCCCGCGCCCCATGCCGAGCGCCTTCGCGGCCTCCCACTGCCCGGGCTCGACGGCGAGGATGCCGCCCCGGTAGATCTCCGCGAAGTACGCCGCGTAGTTCAGCGCGAACGCGAGGACCGTCGCGAGGAGGCGCGGGTAGCGCGCGAGCGACATGCCAAAGAGGTAGTAGGGCGCGAAGTAGACGAAGAGGATCTGCAGCATCAGCGGCGTGCCGCGCACGACGCTGATGTAGAGGCGGAAGGCCGCGGCGACGGGCCGCGCGGGGGACATGCGCCCCCACGCGACGACGAGCCCCAGCGGCAGGGCCAGCAGCAGGGTGAACGCGAAGATCTCCACCGAGACCAAGAGCCCGGAGAGCAGCTCCAGCACCATGTCCGTGAAGGCCATACGCGCGCCCGCCTCAGTGTCCCGCCGTCCGCCGCCCGCCTACTTCAGGATGAGGGCGTTCTTCTCGATGCCGTACTTCTCGGCGATCTTCGCCATCGTGCCGTCCTTCGCCATCTCCTTGAGCGTGGCCTGGACGGCGTCGCGCAGCTGGGTATTGCCCTTCTTGAAGCCGATGCCGTAGGTCTCGGTCATGACGATCTCCTTGAGGAGCGTGAACTTGCCTGGCATGTCGGCCATCTTCTTCTTCGCCACGCCCACGTCGAGCGCCACGGCGTCCACGGCGCCCGAGTCGAGCTCCAGCATCGCGTTGTTGTAGTTCGGCACGACGACGAGCTTCCTGAATGTGGCGCCGAGCGCGGCGACGTCCTTGAGCTTGTCGTTCTTCCCGGCGAGCGCCTTCTGGACGGGCGTGTCGGTCTGCACGCCCACGGCCTTGCCGGCGAGATCCTTGAGCGTCTTGACGGGCGAGCCGGCCTTCACGAGCACGACCTGCGAGTTGTCCACGTAGGGCTCCGTCCAGGTGTAGCCCTCCTCGCGGCCCTGGATGGTGAAGCCGTTCCAGATGCAGCTGATCGAGCCGGAGTTGAGCTCCATGTCCTTCGCGTCCCAGTTGACCGGGTTGGCGACGAACGTCCAGCCGCGCCGCGCGCAGACCTCGCGGGCGAGGTCGAGGTCGAAGCCCTTGTATTCCGCGCCCTCCTTGTAGCCGTAGGGCGGGAAGTCGGCGTCGAACCCGACCACGAACTTCGTCTTCCCGTCGTCCGCCTGCTTCCCGCAGCCCGTGAACAGGCCCATCGCGGCCGCCGCGGCCGCCGCCGCCATCATCAGCTTCTTCATGTCGTATTCCCTTTCTGTTGTCACTTCCCCTCGATCTGCCGCACCTTGTGGCTGATCGCGTCCGCGGCGCCGTCCGCCGGGCCCTTGAGGACGAGCTTGAGGAAGAAGAGCGTCGCGAGCATGAGGGCGATCGCGAACGGCAGCGCGACCCACGCCGTGCCGGCGAACGGCGCGGCGATGTAGGCGACGAACGAGACCGCCGCGACGAGGAGCGCGTAAGGCAGCTGCGTGTTGACGTGGACGATGTGGTTGCACTGGGCGCCGGCCGAGGCCATGATCGTCGTGTCGGAGATCG
>CAVEVC010000120.1:0-6740 GCA_963618935.1 Clostridiales bacterium CCNA10
CACAATTAATTGCCGAAGCAATAGGTGCAGTCAATCAGCCGCCCAGTTAGGAGAACGTACGTCATGAGTCCGCTGGTGACCTACCTGATTGGCTGCATCGGCCTGATTATCAAACCGGGGCCGGATCTGCTCTGCACCATCTCGACGGCGCTTTCGCATGGCCGGGCGCGCGCCTGCTGCCTCATGGCCGGGCTCGTCGCCGGCTGCTGGCTCTGGGTTCTCCTCCTGGCCCTGGGCGCGGCGGCCTTCCTGGAGGCCCATCCGCCCGTCATGTCCGCCATCCGCTACGGCGGCATGGCCTACATCGGCTACCTCGCCGTCGGCTGCCTCGCCGAGGCCTGGAGCGGCTTCCACGCCCCGAAGGGGTTCGCCCTTGCGAGTCCGCGCGAACACGGGCTGCGGCTCGTTGCGCGCGGCATCCTGATGTCGATGGGCAACCCGCTCACCATCATGTTCTTCCTCGCGTTCCTGCCCCACTTCACGTCCCGCACCTCCGCCCATCCACCCGCCGTCCAGATCCTTCTGCTCGGCACGCTCTTCTGCGCGCTCGTCCCCTTCATCTACCTGCCGATTATCCTCGCCGCAGATGCCTTCAAGGCCGCCCTCGAACGGCGTCCCCGCTTCGCCCCGACCATCAAGCTCGTTTCCGGACTGCTGCTCGTGGCCGTCGTCGCCCTGCTCGCACGGGCCTAGCCGCCCGGCCGCGCGGGCGCGCGCCCCTCCCGTTGGCTCCGTCGAGCGCGGCCCTCCCGGAAAACGGAAAGGAGACCCGCCTTTCGACGGATCCCCTTCGCGTTCTGGAAAAACAATTGAAGCTTTACCATGCGTAATGCGCAAACGCCTTGTTGGCGGCGGCCATCTTATGCACGTCGTCGCGCTTCTTGACGACGTTGCCCTGGCCCTGGAACGCATCGATGATCTCGGCGGCGACGGCGGCGGGCATGCCCATGCCGTGACGGCCGGACGCATACGTCGTCATCCAGCGGAGCGCCAGCGAGAGCTGGCGGACGGGGTTGATCTCGACCGGCACCGGGTAGGTCGTGCCGCCCACGCGGCGGGTCTTGACCTCCACCTTCGGCTTCATGTTCTCGATCGCCTGGGAAATGATCTCGATCGGCTCGGTGACGACGGCCTTCTGGTCGCCCTCGCCCTTCTCGAACTTCGCCGGGTTCTTCTGGACCTCGGCGGCGATCTTCTCGACCGCGCCGTAGACGATCTTCTCGGCCGTCGTCTTCTTGCCATCCTTCATGATGACGCGAATGACGTGGGCGATCAACTCGGAATTGAACTTGGGATCGACGGAGACCCGCTTTTCGATCTTCTTGGAACGTCTGGACATGACCTACCCCTTACTTCTTCTCTTCCTTCTGGTGCTTCACGCCGTACTTGGAGCGGCTGCGGTTGCGGCCGTTCACGCCAAGCGAGTCGAGCACGCCGCGCACAATGTGGTAGCGGACGCCAGGAAGGTCCTTCACGCGGCCGCCGCGGACGAGCACGACGCTGTGCTCCTGCAGGTTGTGGCCCTCGCCGGGGATGTAGGCCGTCACCTCAACGCCCGTCGTGAGGCGCACACGGGCAACCTTGCGAAGGGCCGAGTTCGGCTTCTTGGGGGTCATCGTCTTGACGACGAGGCACACGCCGCGGCGCTGCGGGCAGGCCTTCAGCGCGGGCGACTTGGAATGCGTGGCGAGGGGGCGGCGCCCCTTGCGGATCAGCTGATTGATGGTCGGCATGAATGTCTGTTTCCTTGTTTTTCCAAAAC
This sequence comes from Clostridiales bacterium CCNA10, assembly GCA_963618935.1. Classification (GTDB taxonomy): domain Bacteria; phylum Verrucomicrobiota; class Kiritimatiellia; order RFP12; family UBA1067; genus RUG572. Next base: position 1,763 of record CAVEVC010000120.1, read on the forward strand.
GAACGAGTAATATACCAAATATGCAGGAGGAGCGCAAGTAGGCAAATTCACATTTTAGAGCGATTTCAGGAAGGAAACGAGCGCGGCGCGTTCCGCCTCCGCCAGATCCCCCTGCGGCATCAGCGCCAGGACGGCGCCGAGGTCGGTGCGCGAGCCGTCCGTCAGGTAGACGCGCCGGCTGCCGAGCCCCCGAAGAGACGGCACTTTCCGCCCCTCCGAGACCCGCAGGCCGCCGAGCGCCGGCCCATCGTGGCACGCGAGGCAGCTGCGCCGCCGGAAGATCTCCATGCCCGCCTTCTCCGCCGCGTTCAGCGCGTCGGTCCGGCCGTCCCAATACCGGTCGAAGGCCGAACGGGGCGAGAGCAGCGTGCGGTTGTACTGCACGAGCGCATCGATCAGGTTCGCCGCGGTGAGGCCCGTTTCGTAGCTGGCGCGGAAGCGCGCGAGCAGCTTCTCGTCCGCCCCCAGCCGCCGCACGATCGCCTGGACGTCCTTCGCGCCCACGAACTCCCGCTGCGTGAGCATCCGCTCGACGAGGTCGTGCTGGTTCGTGAGCGAGCCGTCGTGCAGGAAGAACGAGGCGAAGGAGGCGTTCATCACCGTGCGCGTAAGGACGCCGCCATGCAGCTCGCCGTCCACGCCGCCCTCGTTCAGGCGGTGGCAGGCGGCACAGGCGCGGCGCGGCGTCTGGCCGAGGCGGCGGTCGCAGAAGAGGTCCGCCCCCAGCTGGGCCGGGCCCAGCGCGTGCGGCAGCTGCGCCGGCAGGGCGACGAACTCCTGCCGCCCGTCCGAATCAATGCCGAACCGCGCGAGGAACGCCCTGCGCGCGGCGACGGTCCGCTCGACCTGCCGCTGCGCCGTCCACGCCCGGACGCCCCACACGCCCGCCGCCGCCAGGGCCAGGGCCACGAACGCCCCCGCGCCCAGAATCCATCTCCTGCGTACCTTCATTTCGTTTTTCTCCGAGGCGAAATCCCGTCCAGCGTCTCAAGGTCCGGATAGGCGGGGCTTCTGATCGAAGCCTTGGCGTAGAGGTCTTCGAAGAATGTCCTGAATCCCACGCGAAATCGCTCCACGCGCAGCGCATTGAGGGCCTGCCGCCGCGTGGGCGGGGACGAAGCCGGCGCGCCGGGCTTCGCCTGTGCGGACGCCGCCGCCCGCCGCATATCGGTCAACCGGGCATCGACCTCCTTCGCGGAGACCGTGATCCGGTCGCGCACCTCCCGGGCGGTGAGCTTGTCGATCAAGACGCCTTCATGGAAGTCGCGGCGCTTGGTCTCCTCCGAAAGGGGGCCCTCGCGGAAGAACTGTTCGGGCGTCAGCTGCCGCCCCTTGAGCCGCGCGGCGATCTGCGCAAGCGACGCCTTTTCGTCCGCCGGCGACGCCACGTAGCCGCGTGCAAGGGCCTCCGCCAGCAGCACTTCCTTGACGATCCACATCTTCGCGGCCTGGCGGCGGTAATAGCACCATGCCTCCTCCTCGCGGTCCGGCGCCACGATGCGGTTCCCGCCGCGCCGGGCATCGTCCAGCAGCGCCCGCGCGCGGAGGTCAAGTTCGCCGACCGAGAGGATCCGCCCGTTGACCACGACGGCCGGACGCCACGGACGCCGGTTCCACAGGAAGCGCCCGCCTGCGAACACGGCGGCGGCAAGCCCCAGCAGCGCAAGCGCGCGGAGGACGCCCCTCGTCCCGGTCATGCGAACTCCGTGATCATGCCGTTGGCGACGGCGTGCGCGGCGCGCTCCCCCTCAAGATGGGCCAGCACGGCGAGCGCGAAGAGCGTCGCGGCGCCCGGACCCTGCCCCGTGATCACAAGGCCGTCCGCGACCACCGGAACCTGCTGGACGGGGCGCCCCATCTCCGGCATGCAGGAGGGATAGCACGTCACGTCCTCGTCCTCCAGCACCCCCGCCTCTTCGAGCACGGTGGGCGCCGCGCAGATCGCGCACACGAACCGCCCCTCCGCCTTCTGGCGGCGCAGCCGTTCCAGCAGGGGCGGACAGCCCTTCAGATTCTGCGTGCCTTCCCCGCCGCCAGGGAGTATAATGGCGTCGTATTCGTTTTCAAGGACATCTCCGAGACGCCGCTCCGCACGCATCGCAATGCCGTGCGCGGACCGCACGTCGAGCCCGTCGCCCACGGCCGCCGTCACGACCTCGACCCCGCCGCGGCGGAGCACGTCAATGATCGAGACCGCTTCGATGTCCTCGAAACCGTCCGCAAGAGGAACAAGAACCGTTTTCATGATGAGGAGATTATAGCAGAATGATGACCCCCGAGACAATCGCCAAAATCAAGGCGCTGATGGCGGAGGCCTTCGTCTACGAGGAGGACCTGGAGGAATCCTTCATCCTCGGCGGCGGACCCGGCGGGCAGAAGACGAACAAGACTTCGTCCGTCGTGCGCCTTCTCCACCCTCCCTCCGGCCTCCAGGTGCGCTGCGGCGAGAACCGTTCGCGCGAAATCAACCGCTGGCTCGCCCGCCGCATGCTCGCGGAACGCCTCCTGGAAAAGGAACAGGGCCGCAAGAGCGCCGAGCAGCAGGCCCGCGAGAAGAAACGCCGCCAGAAGCGACGGCGTTCCCGCCGCCAGAAACAGCGCATGCTCGCCGACAAGCACGCACAGTCCGAGAAGAAGGAACGCCGCCGTTCCGTCGAGTATTGACGAGGGCCTTTCAAGTATTGACAAGGGCCTTTCCGCTTTCCGTTCCGGGGATTTCACTTCGGAGCGCTCCGAAGTGAAATCGCCTACGCCGTCCCCGCCAACTGCGGGGGGGCGGAGGCGGGGATCGGAGGCGGGGGCGGGGGGAGGAGGCGGGGATCGGATCGGAGGCGGGGATCGGAGGCGGGTGCGGGAGCCCGGGAATTATGCTAGACTAACAGCCCGATGAACGTGAAAATCGACGAATCGTGGCGGCGGGCGCTGCAGGAGCAGTTCGACAGCCCGTATTTTGCCGAGCTGGCGCGCTTTGTGCGCTCGGCCTACGCAAAGGGCATCGTCTACCCGCCGGGGCGCTTCATCTTCGAGGCGTTCAACCGCACGCCGTTCGACAAGGTCAAGGTCGTCATCCTCGGGCAGGACCCCTACCACGGCCCCAACCAGGCCCACGGGCTCTGCTTCTCCGTCCAGCCCGGCGTCGCCGTCCCGCCCTCGCTCGCCAACATCTACAAGGAGCTGGAGGCCGAATACAAGACGCCCTTCCTCACCCGGAACGGCGACCTCTCGGCCTGGGCCGACCAGGGCGTCCTCCTCCTGAACGCCACGCTCACCGTGGCGGCCGGCCACGCCGGCAGCCATCAGGGGCGCGGCTGGGAAACGTTCACGGACGCCGTCGTGCAGGCGCTCGCCACGCGCCGCGAGCACCTCGTCTTCATGCTTTGGGGTTCCTACGCCCAGCGCAAGGGCGCGGTCATCGACCGCGCCCGCCACCTCGTCCTCGAAACGGCCCACCCCTCGCCGCTCTCCGCCTACCGCGGCTTCTTCGGCTGCGGACACTTCCTCAAGGCCGACGCCTACCTGCGCGCGCACGGCATCGAGCCTGTGCGCTGGTGAGGTTGCGGATGGGATGCGGTCGCAACACGTTGCGCCCCTCCCGTGTGGTCATCCGCCGTGCGGCGACGGACGCCCCCCCCCCCTCTCTCCCCACCCGCGCGGGCGCACCCCATGCGGCGGAGGCTAGGCGAGCGCGGCGGCGAGGAGGTCGATCCCCTTCAGGAGCTTCGCCTCGTTCTCCTTGGTGTCGCACGCGGCCCACGGCGCCATGAGAAAGCCCTTGAGACGCTTCTTCGAGATGCAGCCGCGACAGGTCCGGACAAGGCTGCCGATCACGTCATCCGCCCCGACCTTCTCCTTCTGGCGCTTCCAGCCGGCCCAGTTCGTGCCGCAGGGGACCTGGTCGTATCCGGCCTCCTCCAGCTGCCAGTACTGGCGGAGGCGCACGAGGTCCGCCGTCTTGTTCGTCTTCGGGTCGAAGCCGCCGTGGGCCTCGTCGTAGTACCAGTTCGAGAGCAGCACGCTCTTCGGGCACCACGTCATGAACGCGGGCGCCTCCCAGCCGTAGTCGCTCCACGCCCACGCCCGCGCGCCAAGGTCCTCGACCGTGCGGACAAGGTGGAGGAAGTCGTGCTTCCAGACCTCTCCGCGCCGCACGACCACGTACTGCCGCTTCTTCGACTGCATGACGTGCCACACGCCGTCCTCCTCGTCGCAGCCGATGTGGATGAGGCGCGGCGAACCGAAGATCTCGCTCACGTCCCTCAGGCAGTCCTCGCAGACGCGGTAGTAGGCGGGCGTTCCGACCATGCGCCGGTAGTGCTTCATCCAGCCGCTGTGCGTCGTGGAGAAGTTGAGCTTCGGGATGACCTCCAGCCCCAGCCCGTGGAGGCGGTCAACCTCGGCGGCCAGCTTCCCGGCGGACCAGCTGCCCTTGATGGCGAGCTCGGGATGGCGCGGGAACACCACGCCCTCGCCCACGTCGATGACAAGCAGGTTGAGCCCCTTCGCCGCCACATGGTCGACCACCCTGCGCCAGATGTCGTCGCGGCAGATCAGCTCCCTGTCGGGCAGACCGTCCGGAATCTTCGAGGTGTCGAACCCCTCCGGGTACCAGTCGCACCACATGTTGTGGCCGAGATGGACCAGGAACGCGCGGATGTCGCCCTCTGGCGCCACCGGCCCCTTCCCGGCCCTCGCCGTCCTGCACCCCGCCATGGCGCTTCCAACCGCAGCGCCCGCACCCATCTTCAAGAACTCGCGTCTGTTCATGTGCTTCTCCTTGTTATTGCTTCGGCAATTAATTGTGTCGATTCCGTTGGGAGGGCGGCTGTCCCCAGCCGCCGTATTTGCGGCGCGTGAGGACACGCGCCCTCCCGCACGATCAATCCATTTTGTTGCCGCTTCTATGGACTATCCAAAAAACTGGGAAAAGGTTATGCCACTGACAACGCCACAAAAAAGAAGAACTGCAACGGCTATGCCA
>CAVEVC010000121.1:0-10405 GCA_963618935.1 Clostridiales bacterium CCNA10
CGACGCGGTGCTTGACCTCCTCCTCGCGGAGGCGCACGTCGTAGAAGGGGCGTTCTTCGTCCGCGAACTTTTCCATGCCGTGCAGTATACCACACTTTGGAACGGACGAGGGCCTACGCCTCGTCGAGGGCGAGTTCGGCCATGACGGCGTCGCAGACCTCGAAGCCGCGCGCGGTGGGGACGAAGCGGCCGGGGGCGGGGGCGTGCAGGATGCCGGGCGCGACGAGCGCCGCCAGGCGCGCGCGCCAGGCGGGGAGGTGCGGCGCGAGGGGCGGATGGCGGCGCGCGACGTCGGCGAGGTCGAGCCCGGCCGCCGTGCGCAGGCCCAGGACGGCGCGCTCGAAGGCGTCCTCCCGCGCCGTGACCGTCGTCGTCTCGTAGCCCGCGGCGGCGCCGATTGTGCGCATGAGGCCGAGGCGGCCATGCGCGCCCTCGCCGAGGCCGGCGTAGTCCTCGCCGCGCCAGACGGCGCAGTTGTGGCGGCAGGCGAAGCCGGGCCGCGCGTAGTTCGAGACTTCGTAGCGGACGAGTCCGGCGGCGGCGAAGGCGTCGCGGGCGGCGGCGATCTGCCCAAGCGCGGCCTCGTCGTCCGGCAGCGCGAGCCGTCCCGTGCGGACCGCGCGGTCGAGCCGCGTCTTCGGTTCGCGGATGAGCGCGTAGCAGCTCACGTGGACGGGGGCAAGGGCCATGGCGCGCGCGAGCGTCGCGCGCCAGGAGGCCTCCGCCGTCCCCGGCCAGCCGGCGATGAGGTCGAGCCCCGCGTTCGGGAAGACGGCCTGGACGCGGCGGAAGGCCGTCTCGGCCTCGCGTGCCGTGTGCCCGCGCCCCATCGCCGCGAGGGCGTCGTCGTCGAAGCTCTGCACGCCGAGGGAGATGCGGTTCACGCCGCCGCGGCGCAGCGTCGCCAAAAGGGCGTCCGCCACGTCCGCCGGGTGGAGCTCCGCGGTGAATTCGGCGTTCGGGGCAAGGCGCGGCCTCAGCGCGGCGAGGAGCGGCGCGAGGTCGCAGAGGGCGGGCGTGCCGCCCCCGAAGTAGACGGTCTCGAACGGCCCTTCGGGGAGTTCCCGGAGGACGCGCGCGACGTGCGCGGCCCGTGCCGCCGCCGTCGCCCCGGCGCGGGAGAGAAGCGCGCAGTAGGCGCACTTGGCCCTGCAGAACGGAAAATGGACGTAGAGATTCATAGGCAGTTTTCCTCCGTGGAAGAAGGGCCGGCGTCCATCCGTGGAAGAAGGGCCGGCATGGATTTCGTCCGCACCGTAATCTCGCATTCAGCGGGAGGGACGCGATCTGTCGCGTCCGGTCCTACGCGGCCGCAACAAGTTGCGGCCCTCCCCGCGCAGACCCGTCCGTGAAGAGTCCCCTTCCGATGCGAATGCCAATGGGTAGGCGTCGGCGTGTGCGACGACGCCGTAAGGACATCCACGTCTGAGGAAGCGCACGAACCGCTCCAGGGCGCCACGCGCCGAGGCGGCGCGGGTACAGCGCGCGCCGAGCCCGCGCGCGCCGGGTCAATCAGGCACGAGCCGATCATGCGGGAGAGAAGATCAGCCCTGGAGAAGCGCACGGAGGGAGCCATAGAGCCACGCGGCGCCGGAGCCGACGGCGAGGTAGGCGCCGGCCGCGCGCGAGAGAAGCGAACGGGCAAAGGCCGTCCAGGGAATCCCCGCCGTGCAGACGATCCACGCGGCGACGCCGACGACGTTGAAGATCCAGATGAGCACGTAGGAGAAGAGCCGCCCGTATTCCTCGATGTCCGGCTGGCGCTGCAGGAGCGAGCGGACCGTGAAGCAGCAGTGGAAGCACCAGGTGAACCCCACCGCGAAGAGCCAGGCGCCCGGCCACGGGAGCGGGGAGGCGAAGCAGCGCACGACGAGGGCGGCGAGCGCGACGACGGCGGTGTAGAACGGGAAGAAGTAGGGCGCGAGGGTGATCCACACGTTCGACTTCGACAGCGTCACGGAGCCGCCGGACGCCCGGACGCGCAGGTTCGAGACGCGCGCGCCGAAGAGGAGCCCCCACAGGGCGTGCGTGAGCTCGTGCCCGAGGACGTAGGCCCGGACGGGCAGCGGCAGGAACTTCCAGACGGCCAGCTGGGCGACGAGCCCCGCGCCCACCGCCACCACGCCGAGCGGCACGACGGCGCCGCCCTCCGCCGGGATTTCCCCCAGCACGTCGACGAGCGACCGCGCCACGCCCCACGCGAGCGGCAGCGCCGCCGCCGCCAGCAGAAATCTCAACGCCCCCGCCACCGCGCCGCCCGCCCGCTCAGTCGTCGAAGATGAACACGAGCTCGCCCGGGAAGACGCGCCGGTTCCGGCGCGCCAGCGCCTCGACGAACTCGCGGTCGGTGTTGAACCGCCGCTGCTTCGCGCGGATTTCCGCGATCTCGCGGTTCTTCTCGTCGATGCGGCGGAGGATGCGCTCCCGTTCGGCCGCCAGGCCGCTCGCCTGGCGGTACTTCGGGGCGGAGACCATCACGCCCGTCACGACGATGCAGACGAAGCCGAGGAAGAAGAAGACCTGGAGGATTCTGTGGAGAAATTTGTTCATGTGCCGCCGGGCGCGTATTTTAAGAGAAACCCGGCGCAGAAGTCAAGCCGATTTGGTATAATCTCCGCGCATGAAAAAACGTCTCCTCCATCTGGGGCTCTTCGCCCTGCTCGCGCTCGCCGCAGGCTGCTTCTCGATGGACGCCACGCCCATGCGCCTCCGCACGCTCCGGGGCGTGCCGACCGAGCACGTCCTCATCGCGAACAACGGCTGGTACCTCTTCAACGCCTGGCCGCTCGCGTGCGGGAACGCCTACGAGGACGCGACGTTCCGCTGGCGGCTCTTCCGGGACGACGTCAACGCCGACATCCTCCAGGACCGCCTCACGCGCTACGCCGCGCGCAAGGGCCGCGACGTGACGGAGCTCAACGTCTTCAACGACGAGCAGGTGCTGCTCTCCATCCCCGGCACGTCCTTCCCCCTTCCAGTCCCCTACGTCCTCACCTTCCGCGAGACGCAGCTCTCCTGCGTGCTCGTGGACCGCCCGGCGGCAGGAGGCGCGCGATGAGCCGCCCTGCCGCCCTCGCCGCCGCGCTCGCGCTGCTCCTCGCCTCCGGCTGCATGACCGTGCGCACGACCCGCGCCTACAACGGCGTCGCCGTGGAGGACGGGCGCCGGCCCGCCGTCACCGTCGAGATCGAGAACTCGGGCTGGTACCTCCTCACCTTCATCCCGCTCGCGAGCGGCAGCCCCGAGGCCCCCAACCGGGCCGACTGCCGCTGGTTCGCCGATACCGTCACGATCGAGAACAACCTCAAGGCGCTGCAGGACCTCATGCTGCGCGAGCGCGTGGCCGAGGTCGCGAACCTCACGAGCCACCGGTCGGACGAGAAGTACCTCGTCTGCCTCCTCGCGCGGCGCGCCTGCCACACGAGCGCCGTGCTGCTCCGGCCCGAGCCCGCGGCGCCCGCGCAGGGCCCCGCGGCATCCACATCCAAGAAATGAGAATCGCACAATCCGTCCGGGCCCTCGTGCCCTACACGCCGGGCGAACAGCCCCGAAGCGCGTCCGTCGTCAAGCTGAACACGAACGAGAACCCCTACCCGCCCTCGCCGCGCGTCGCGGACGTGCTGGCGTCCTTCGACCTCGACCGCCTGCGGCGCTACCCCGACCCCGTCTTCGCGGACCTGCGCGCGCGGATTGCCGCGCTCAACGGCACCACGCCCGAGCGCGTCTTCGTCGGCAACGGGTCGGACGAGGTGCTCACCCTCATGGCGCGCGCCTTCGTCGACGACGGCGAGGCCATCGGCGCCTTCGACCCCAGCTACTCGCTCTACCGGACGCTCGCCGCGATCCGCAACGTCCCCTTCGTGCCGAGCCCGCTCGACGACGACTTCACCTGGCGCGCGCCCGTCACGCGCGGCGCGGACGGACGGCCCGTCGCCCTCTTCCTCCTCACGAACCCCAACGCCCCCACGTCCGTCCGCTACCCCGAGGAGGCGGTCGCCGCCTTCGCGCGCGCGTTCCCCGGCGTCGTCGTGGTGGACGAAGCCTACGTCGACTTCGCCGACGCCTCGTGCATGGCCCTTGCGGCCGCCCCCGGCGACGCGAACGTCGTCGTGATGCGCACGCTCTCCAAAAGCTTCTCGCTCGCCGGCCTGCGCCTCGGCTACTGCGTCGGCCCGGCGGACCTCATCGAGGCCCTCTACAAGGTGAAGGACTCCTACAACGTCGACGCCCTCGCCCAGGCCGTCGCCCTCGCCGCCCTCGGCGACCTCGGCTGGATGCGCGCGAACGCCGCGCGCGTCCGGGAGACGCGCGAGGCCGCCGCCGCCACCCTGCGCGCGCGCGGCTGGGACGTGCCCCCTTCCCAGGCCAACTTCCTCTTCGCGCGCCCCGCGCACCGCTCCGCCGCCGAGATCTTCGAGGCCCTGCGCGCGCGCCGCATCTACGTGCGCCACTTCCCCGGCCCCCGCACGGGCGACCGGCTGCGCATCACCGTCGGCACGGACGCCGACATGGCCGCCCTTCTCTCCGCCCTGGAGGAACTCGACACATGACACCCCACGACCTCAATCCCATCTCGAAGCCCGACTTCATGCCCGTCGGCGAGCTTCGCGCCCTGCAGCTCGCGAAGCTCCAGAAGCTCATCCCCTACGAATACGAGCGCGTGCCGCTCTTCCGCCGCCGCTGCGACGAGAAGGGCGTCAAGCCCCGCGACCTCGTCTCGCTCAAGGACCTCGCCCGGTTCCCGTTCATGAAGAAGACGGACCTGCGCGACGAATACCCCTACGGCCTCACCGCCGCCCCGATGCGGGACATCAGCCGCTTCCACTGCTCCTCCGGCACGACCGGCAAGCCCATCTGCATCCCCCAGACGAAGGGCGACCTGGAGGTGTGGACCGACGCCACCGCCCGCTGCCTCGCCATGTACGGCATCACGCAGGACGACGTCGTGCAGGTCTCCTACGGCTACGGCCTCTTCACGGGCGGCCTCGGCGCCCACCAGGGCGCCGAACGCCTCGGCTGCGCCGTCCTCCCCACCGGCGCCGGCAACACCGAAAAGCAGATCATGCTCATGAAGGACCTCGGCGTGACCGCGATCTGCTGCACGCCGAGCTACTTCCTCCACCTCGCCACCGTCGCCGAGAAGCTGGGCGTCGACTTCCGCCGCGACACGAAGCTCCGCCACGGCGTCTTCGGCGCCGAGCCGTGGACGGACGAGATCCGCGCCCGGATCGAGCAGATCGCCGGCATCGCCGCGCACGACATCTACGGCCTCACCGAGATCGCCGGGCCCGGCGTCGCGGGCAACTGCCCCCACTGCCACGGCCTCCACGTCTGGGAGGACCACTTCTACCCCGAGATCATCGACCCCGACACGCTGGAGGTCCTGCCCGACGGCGAGGAGGGCGAGCTCGTCTTCACCACGCTCGACCGCTTCGGCACGCCGATGGTCCGCTACCGCACGCGCGACCTCACGCGCCTCCAGGCCGAGCCCTGCCCGTGCGGCCGCACGATGCGCGTCATGGACCGCGTCCACGCCCGCTCGGACGACATGCTCATCATCCACGGCGTCAACGTCTTCCCCAGCCAGATCGAGGCCTGCCTCATGAAGGTGCCGGAAATCGCCCCGCACTACATGATCGAGCTTTCGTCCACCGACACGATGGACCGCTTCGAGCTCAAGGTCGAGGTGACAGCCGAGACGTTCTCCGACTCCGTCTCCGCCATGGAGGCCGTCCGCGGGCGCGTCGCCGCCGCCATCAAGGAGATCGTGGGCCTTTCCCCGAAGATCACCCTCGTCGCCCCCGGCACCCTGCCGCGCAGCGAGGGCAAGATCCGCCGCGTGATCGACAACCGCAGGAAACGCTAGAGGTGCGAACATGACCATCAACCAGATCTCCGTCTTCCTCGAGAACCGCGTCGGCCAGCTCGCGCAGGTCTGCCGCGTCCTCGCCGACAACGACATCTCCCTCGTCGCGCTCTCGCTCGCCGAGACCCAGGACTTCGGCATCGCCCGCCTCATCGTGGACGACCACGTGAAGGCCGAGACCGTTCTGCGCACGAACAAGTACCTCGTGAAGACGACGCCCGTCGTCGCCGTCACGGTGCCGGACCGCCCCGGCGGCATGGCGCAGGTCGTCTCCACCCTCTCCGAGAAGGGCTGCGACATCGAATACTCCTACGCCTTCGCCTTCAACAACAACGAGAAGGCCGTGCTCGTCTTCCGCTTCAAGGACGACGAGGCCGCCCTCCGCGTCCTGGCCGAGGCGGGCTTCACCACCGTCCACGAAAACCAGCTCCACGAGGCCGCGAACTGACATGAACTTCACCAGCACCCGCTCCAACGACGAACACGCTTCCCTCCCCTGCATCCTCAGGGGGCTCGCCCCGGACGGCGGGCTCTTCGTGCCCCGCACGATCCCCGCCGTCGACCTCGCCGCCTGCGCCGACCTCGCCGGCGCCGAGCGCGCCGCCCTCGGCGCGCTCTTCGACGACGTGCCGGAGGCCGTCCGCGCCGACGCCATCCGCAACCTCCTCGCGAAGTTCCCAGCGCGCGACCCGGTTCCGCTCGTCGAGGCGGACGGCTTCAAGGTGCTCGAGCTCTTCCACGGGCCCACCGGCGCCTTCAAGGACGTCGCCCTCTCCGTGCTCCCCGTCCTCATGGCCGCCGCCGCCGACGGCCGGCGCGTCCTCATCCTCACCGCCACGTCCGGCGACACCGGCTCGGCCGCGATGGCGGGCTTCGCGGACGTCCCCGGCATCGAGATCGCCGTCTTCTTCCCCAACACGGGCACCTCGCGCATCCAGCGCCTCCAGATGACGACCCCCGCCGCGAAGAACGTCCACGCCATCGCCATCCGCGGCAACTTCGACGACGCCCAGGCCGCCGTGAAGCGCATCTTCTCGGACGCCGCGATCCGCGCCCGGGCCGAGCGGGCGGGCGTCGCCCTCTCCTCGGCGAACTCGATCAACATCGGCCGCCTCGTCCCCCAGATCGGCTACTACCTCCTCGCGGCGGCCCGCATCGGGCGGACCTTCGACGTCGTCGTCCCCTCCGGCAACTTCGGCAACATCCTCGCCGCCTACTACGCCAAGGCGATGGGCGCGCCGGTCCGCCGCTTCGTCTGCGCCTCGAACGTCAACGACGTCCTCACGCGCTTCATCAGCACCGGCGCCTACGACCCCGGCAAGGCCTTCACCGTCACGAACTCGCCGTCGATGGACATCCGCACGTCCTCCAACGTCGAGCGCCTCCTCTGGCTCGTCAACGGCGGGCTGGAGCATCCCGACCAGGCCGCCGCCGAGACGAAGCGCCTCATGGACGCCTTCGCCGCGACGGGGACCTACGCGCTGAACGCCGCCGCCCGCGCGCGCCTGCAGGCCGACTTCGCCGCCGCCTTCGCGACGCCCGAGGAGACGGAGGCGGAAATGCGCCTCATGCACGCGCGCTGCGGCTACGTGCTGGACCCGCACACGGCCGTCGCCACGGCCGTCGCCCGCAGGCTCGGCTACCCGCAGGACGGCACGCCATGCGTCGTCGCCGCCACCGCGACGCCCTACAAGTTCCCGGAGACCTGTCGGCGCGCGTTCGGTTCGGACGTGCTCGACAATCCGCCGCCCGCCTTTGCCGCCCTGGAGAAGGCCTCCGTCACCCAGACGCAGGTCGTCGACGTGGACGGCATCGACGCCGCCGTCGAGGCGCTGTTCTAGGCCGCCCGCCTCACTCCGCCTGGAGGAGGAGGCCGGTCTTCGCGATTTCGGCCGCGTCGAGCGCGTAGACGGGATCGAGCTCCACGGCGACCGCCTTGGAGACGGCGACGCCCGCCTTCGCGAGCTGGCGGCGCCACTTGGCCTGGAGGTCCGCCCGGCACGTCGCGGGCGAGTCCTTGCCCTCCGCGTTCTTCACGGGCGAGAACTCCTCGTGGCGGTCGAACGCGAAGCAGGTCACGCCCTTCGCCTCGGGGAGCGCGTCGAAGATGAACTTCTCGAACTTGTAGCCGTTCGGCTCAGCGGCCTTGACGACGTTCCCCTTCTCGTCCACCGTCGCGATCTTCTTGTGCGCGAGGTGGAGCGGCATGTCCTTGGCGGCGAGGCGTTCGAGGAACGCGCGCGAGAAGACGTGGATGGCGGGCGAGCCGAACTTGAAGTAGAGGTCGCCGGACTTCGTGCGGCGGTTGTTCATCTCGTCCGTCATCTCGGTGTACTCGATCATGTCGAAGCGCCCGTCGCGCTTCACGACCATGCCCAGGCCCTCGTTCGGGTCTCGCTTCGCGCAGAGCTTGAGCGAATACTCGCTTCCCTCCAGCGCGTGGAGGCCGATGAAGGCGGGGTCGGCGACCTCGACCATCGGGTTGTCCACCTGGAGGTAGAAGAGCGTCGTCACGCCGCGCGCCTTCATGTCCGCAAGGCATCCGTTCGCCTTGAGCGCGCCGATCATGCCGCCGTGCCCGTCGGGGCTCATGAAGACGTGGCCGGGCGCGTCGAGGATGATCCGGCCGTCCGCCGTCATGCCGGGCCACATGCCCTGTCGGAAGAAGACGACGTCGTCCGCGTTGAGCCCGAACCATTCGTTCTCCTCGAAGTGCCGCACCGTCGCGTCGTAGTTCGCCGCGCTCGTCATCACGTAGAGCGGGATGCGCGTCGCGTAGCGGATGGACAGGGCGAGGACCTTGCGGGCGTGGAAGTAGAAGAGCGACGCGCCCGTGACGGGGCCGATCGCGTAGGCGCCCTTCGGCCCGTCGAAGCCGAGGCGCGAACCCTGCCCGCCCGCGACGAGCAGCACGCCCACGTGCCCGGCGGCGAGTTCCTTCTCGCCCGCCGCGACGGCCCTCTTCAGGGCCGCGCCCTTGAGTTCCGCCACCTTCGGCGCCGTCGGCCGCCCCTTCTTCGCCGCCTTGGCCGCCACGCCCGAACCGGGGAGCATCGCCCGGCAGCGCGCGACCTCCTTGAAGTCGATGGACTCGATCTGCGCGAGCAGCGCCGTGCGCGCCTTCGCCGAGAGCTTCTTCCAGAACCGCAGCACCTGCTCCTGTCCGTTCTTCTTCAGGAGCGCCGTCGCCTGTTCGTACGTCATCGTCTTTCCGTCCCTCGCCTGTGCGTTCTTCCTGTCCCTGAGCCTTTTACCGGCCCTTCGGCCTGCGCGCCATGAGCTCGTCCACGAGGCGCGCGATTTCGGCCTTGGGCGTCTTCTCGGTGAGGACGCGGTGGTTGCCGTTCGCATTCTTCGTCCAGCGGTTGCGTCCCTTCCCGTCGACGATCTCGAACGTGCCGCGCTCCACGCCGAAGAGGTTCTGCCCCTCGCGCACGGCGGCGAGCACAGTGATCTCGTCCCACGACGGGTGGCCCGTCTCCGCCTCCCTGTAGTCGCGCAGTGCGCGCCGGAAGACGTCGCGCACCGGGTTGACGGCGTCGCCGAGCTTCGAGACGGGTACGCCGCACTTCACGGTGACGCCGTAGGTGAAGTCGAGGAAGTAGACGGGCGTGGGCCATTCGGCGAAGGCGATCTTCGAGGACGCGCCGTCCGCGCCCGAATTGTACTCGAAGCCGTCCGGGTACCGGCACGCCATCGCGTACCAGGCCTTGACCTTCTTCGCGACGAGCGCCGGACCGTCCAGCGGCGAGAGGGCGTCCGCCTTCGTCTCCAGGAGGCGGCGGAGGTTCGTGGTGAATCCGACCGTGACGACCGTCACGCTTCCGTCCGGCGCGGCGGCCAGGAGGCGGCGGTAGACCTCGTTCGCGTCCGGCGCCGCATCACCCGTCGGAAAGCGCAGCTTCGGATGGGCGGCCACCGTCTCCGCATAAATTTTGTAGGAGGCGTTCTTCAGGGCGCCGGGATCGACGTCGGGCCCGAGCCCAATCCCGCGCGGCGCGCCGATGGGCAGGTCCCCGCGCCCGTAGAAGCCGTTGATCAGCTCGACCATGCCCGCGGAGGGCGACTTGCGCGTCGAGACGACGGTGCCGAGGACTTCGCACTCCCCCGCGTCCGCCAGCGCGTGCAGCACGGCGAGCGCGCCCACGTCGTCGAAGTCCGTGTACATGTCGGTGTCGAAGATGATCTTCGGCACGTCCGCGAAGAGCGCCGCCCCGGCAAGGACGAGGCCGGCCGTCAGGATGCTGTGTGCTTTCATGGCGGGGGATTATACCAAAAATTCCCCGCCGGGGCGAGGGTGGACTAATGGAACTGATCATTGTAGATGCGGCAACGAAATATGGTGATTCTTTGCCACTTCCCCCTCTTCCACCCCTTCCACCTCCTCCACCTTCGCGGCGACGATCGTGCGCTTCGCCTTCGAGAACGCAAGGCCGATGAGCGTGAGCGTCTTGCCGTTGCCGGCGAACTTGTCCGCGTAGTGGTTCGCCTTGATCTGCCGGATCGCCGAGACGGCCGTCGTGCCGAGCTTGAACTCGA
>CAVEVC010000122.1:0-9094 GCA_963618935.1 Clostridiales bacterium CCNA10
CGGCCCGGCGCGCGAAGTACCCGCGCCGCCCTCGGCGCGTGGCGCTGTGGGGCGGGGCCATCCCCGTGTGGTGCGGCACAACGGGAGGGACGCACTTCGGACGCAGCAAGCTGCGTCCCTCCCACGTAGGACGGACTCACAGCACACAGCTGGAGAACGCCACGCGCCGAGGGCTGCGCGGGTACTTCGCGCGCCGGGCCGTCACAGGAGGGCTTTCGCGCGCCGGGCCGACGTTACGGCGAACCGTGCCCACGTTCGGCCGTCAGTCCTCCACGAGGATGCGGAAGCCGACGTCGTGGACCTTCTGCCAGGGACGGTAGCCGACGCGGGCGGAAAAGGTCGCGTCCTTGGGGCGGCTCCAGCACGACCCGCCCCGCGCGACCGCGCGCGGGGCATCGTCCGGCGGCTGCGCCGTCGGACGTCCCGAAACCATGTCCGCCGTCCACTCCCACACGTTCCCGTGGACGTTGCGGAGCCCCCACGCATTGGGCCTGAAGGCCGTGACGGGCGCCGTCACGCGGTAGCCGTCGTCGAAGCGCACGTCCGCCGGACGCCATTCCGGCACCGCCATGCCCGGCACGTTCGCGCGGAAGCGGTCCTGGCGGCGGAACGTGCGGTCCGCCAGGTTCGCGTGCGGCGAGAAGTCCGCCTCGCGGCCTCCCCACCACAGTTCGTTCGTGGACCCGGCACGCGCCGCCCACTCCCACTCCGTCCCCGTCGGCAGACGCACCCGCGCGCCCGTCCGCGCCGCGAGCCGGGCGCAGAACGCCGCCGCCTCGTCGCGCGACACGCGCACGACCGGCTGCTCCGGTTCGTTGAGGGCGTACCCGCGCTCCTGTTCGGTGAACTGCATGAACTCGCCGCGTTCGAGCTTGCTGTCGTGGTCCGGCACAAGGCGCGTGTACTGGCGGTTCGTCACCTCGTCGACGCCCATCCAATAGTCCTTCCCGCCCGGCGGCGCGGGAATCCGCGCGAGCGTGAGCATGACACCGCCGCCAAGGTCGAGCGTGCGGCGCGCGGGGGCGCGCGGAACCGCCGATACCGACGGAGGCGGCGGAACGACGGACGGCGACGACGGCGCGGGGGCAAGGCGCGGCAGGGCGGGCGCGCGCAGCACCGCCTTGCCGTAGGTCCGTTCGTGGTCCTCCTCCACGCGGGCGTAGCGGCGCTGGAGGTCGGCGCGGCGGCGCGCGAAGTGCGCCACGCGGTTCGTGCCCACGGTCTCGCTCCAGGTGCCGTGGCCCATGCGGTTGAGGTCGATCCAGGTGTTGAGGCGGTCCCAGCTCTCCGCGTCGAGGCGCACGCCGTGGTGGCCGTTCTCCAGCATCTGCACGAGCGCCGTCGTGTCCGCCGCGACGTCGCAGGGGGAGAGGAGGTCGTTGTCGCCCTCCTGCGTGTGGCTGCGCACGTAGGAGCAGAGCTCGACGTAGCTCGGCGGGAAGAAGCCGTCGGTGAGGTAGTAGACGTCCTTCGACTTGATGCAGATGTCGGGGCGGTCCGTGAGGTTCGGCTTGGCGAGGCCGCCGCGAAACGCGGTCTCCGCCGGGGGCTGTCCCTTCCCGTCGTGGCACCCCACGCACGCGCGGTCCAGGACCGGCTGGACCTCGCGGCGGAAGTCGAAGCCGCGCTCGGGGCCATACCACGGACGAATCGCGCTCGGCGCGCGCTCCATCGCGAGCAGACGGCGGTTCGGCCCCGCGCTCGCCTCGTTCTCCTCGTGGCAGCCGCTGCAGCTCGCCATCTCGCCCGGCATCACCTGCGTCCAGCTACGCATCAACTGCAGGGCGCGCCCCTTCTCATCCAGCGGCTGGATCGAGAGCGGCACGTTCGCGGGCACGCGGAAGAACGCCGAACCGTCCGCCTCCACCGGCACCGTGCCGAGGATGCGCTTGATGTCCCACGGGCCGTCGAGGCCGTGGTGGTCCACCTCCGCCCCCATCCACCGGTACGCGAACGAGTACGTGTAGAGGCGCAGGGCCTTGACCGTGCCGCGCGGCACGCCCTTCAGGCCGGGTCCGTCGTAGATGTCGGTCACCTTCATGAGGCCCGTCGTTTCGCGCGGCTCCACCTTGGAGGCGAGCGTGCGCGGCTTCGCACTGGGCTGGAACGGAATCGGCTCGAAGAAGACGTGGTCCGCCTCCTCGGCGATGGGCGTGAGGTTGTCGAAGGCGTCCGCGAGGTAGAGCCCCCAGCCGTCCTTCTCCGTGGGACGCGCCGCGACGAGCACGTAGTCCTGCGAAAGCGGCCAGGGGTGGCAGAACTTCGGCCAGGAGTAGTCGGCCAGGCGGTCGCGCACGACGGGTTCGACGGGCTTCCCGCGTTCGGTGAAGCGCTGCACGACGCCCGCCGCCTCCTTGCGGCCCCGCCCGACGTCGAAGAGGACGAGTTCGCCGTAGCGGGGCTGGCCGTGGTGCCCCGAGACGACCGCCGTGAAGCGGTCCGGGTTGTCCGGGCACGGCCGCGCGTTGAAGAGCGCGTTCGGCCAGTACGAGTTGCTGCCGTAGTAGGCGCGCTGCGTCGTGCCGTCCGGGTTCATCGTGAAGAGGATGCGCGAGCAGTAGTGCGTGATGTCCGCATACTCCCAGTGCAGGTAGAGGACGCGCCCGTCGGGCATCACGTTCGGGCACCAGTTGTTGTCCTGGTCGAAGGTGAGGCGGCGGACCGCGCCGTCCGCCTCGCGGCGGTAGAGGCTCGCCACCCAGCTCGACCCGACGACGCACGGCACGCCCACCATCGAGGCGTCGGAGAGGAAGAGGAGCGCGCCGTCGGGGAGGTAACAGCCCGCGTAGCAGTTGACGTCCGCATCGGGGATGCAGGGGATTTCGCGCGGACGCGCACCGGGCGTCGCAAGGTCGAGTTCGTACACGCGGTCCACGACCTCCTCGGCGCGGCTGCCGCGCACCTTCGGCGGATGGTCCCGCCGGTCCGTCCGGCGCGTGTAGAGGACGCGCGTCGCGTCCCAGTGGAGGCACAGTTCGCCGATGTAGCCGTTGTCGGGCGAGGTGTCGAGCGCGGAGAAGGAGGGCTTGTCCGTCCGCAGCCCCGACAGGACACCGAGTTCATTCGGGCAGCCGCCGAAGAGGTCGCGCGGCTGCTGCCAGTTCTGGTGGAGGCCGAGCTGCGCGGGCCGCCGCCGGATGACGAGCAGGCGGTCGCCGTCCAGGAGCGGGTTCGCGAGGAGGCGCGCGCGCAGGTCGGCGAGGAAGCGCGCGGCGCACTCCACGGGCGGCGGCTGGCCGTATTCGGGCCCCCAGTCCCCCTTGATCGCGTTGAGGAGACGGCGGCGGTCCCGTTCGAACGTGCGCAGCCACGCCGGCTCCGCCTCGAAGCGGTCCGGCCAGCGCCGCGCCATGTCGGCCCACGCAAGGCGCACGTTCGCGGGGTTCACGGCCTCCAGGCGCCGCAGGATGCGGTCCACACGGCTCTCCGCCCGCACGGCGGCGGCGGAGAGGGCGAGGAGACAGAGGGAGAGGACGGCGCGCTTCATCGGATGCCGATCACCTTGTGCATCTGGATGGAGAGGGACCAGGGCGGCAGCAGGTCCGGGTCGAGCCGGTTCACCTTCCTGAGGAGCGTGAGGGCCCGCCGGTAGTGGATGCGCCCGTCCTCCTCCAGCGGCGAGACGTAGTAGGCGGCGGCCTGGATGCGCGCGCGCATCGCGCGGCAGAACGCGGCGATCTCCGCCGTCGTCGCCACGATGCGCACCTCGTCCGCCCGGCGGAGCATCGTCCCGTCGAGGTAGCGCGAAAGGTACTGGGGCTTGGGCGAGACGGCGATGTAGTCGAAGAGCTCCGGGCGCCGCGGCGCCACGACGCCGTTCGTCTCCAGCGCGAGCCAGTAGC
The DNA here is from genome assembly GCA_963618935.1 of Clostridiales bacterium CCNA10. Classification (GTDB taxonomy): domain Bacteria; phylum Verrucomicrobiota; class Kiritimatiellia; order RFP12; family UBA1067; genus RUG572. The sequence goes on from CAVEVC010000122.1 coordinate 3,843, forward strand.
CCGCCCGCCGCAGCTCGAGGAGCAGGTCGTCGAGCCCCGGCTGGACCGTCGGCTCCCCGCCCGTCACGACCACGCTCCGGTTCCCCAGCCGGCCGAGCTCGCGCAGGATCTCGGACGCGGCGAGCTGCATCTTCTCGTCCTTGTGCGTGTCGCACCAGCGGCACGCGAGGTTGCAGGACGCGAAGCGGATGAACGTCGCGGGGCGCCCCACGTTGCGGCCCTCCCCCTGCAGCGAGGAGAAGATCGCGTGCAGCCGGTAGCGCCCGCTCATGCGCTGTACTCCGCGCAGGAGTCCGGCGTCTCCCACACCTTCACGCGGCACAGGCCCGGGACCCGGGCCTTCAGCTCGCCGTAGAAGTGGCGCGCGAGGTTCTCCGCCGTCGAGCGGAACGGGATCGCGACGGCGCGCATCCCGTTCTTCGCGACGACGGCGGCGATCTCGCTCTCGCCGGCGGACGAGCTGTCGTAGATGAACGCATGGTCGAAGCGCGCAAGGACCACCTCCTCGCACACGCGCTTCAGGTCCTTGAAGTCGATCACCATGTCCGCCGTGTCCTCCGGCGCCTGGCACACGCTCGCCTCCACGCGGTACGTGTGCCCGTGCAGGTTCTTGCAGAGCCCCTGGTGGTTCGTCAGCACGTGCGCCGCGTCAAACTTGACGCTCTTCGTCACGGTCAGCATCCTTCTGCTCCTCTCTCCATTCCTTGCCGCGCGAGGCGCGGCGCACAATCCCCTCGCGCGGCTCGTCCTCGGGCGCGACAGCGAGCGGCGTGAGCGGCCGCTCGTCCGCCACCGGGCGCGAGCGCCAGGCGGCCGCGTGGATGGGCAGGCCCTGCCCCCGGAACCGCGTCTCGAACTCGGTCCATGCGTCGGGCCCCCGCTCCATCGGCGCGACGCGCCCGAAGCGCGCGTCCCCGGCGAAGCACGCCTCCACCGCCTGGAAGTATTCCGCGTGGTCCGTCGCGAACTCCAGCCGCCCCCCGACCTCCAGGCGCTTCCAGAGCGCGTCCAGGAAGAGCGGGCCGAACAGGCGGTGGGAACGGTGCCTCCGCTTCGGCCACGGGTCCGGGAAGAACACGTAGACGGCGCGCGCGTGGTGCTCCGGCAGCAGGTAGTGGAAGGCGTAGAGCGCCTCGAGGCGCAGCACGTGGGCGTTCGCGAGCCCGAGGCGGCGCGTCTTCCCGTCGAAGGCGTGGACGCGCTCGAGCATCCGCTCCACGCCGAGGAACGTGCAGCCCGGATGCTTCGCGGCGCGTCCCGTGAGGAAGCGCCCGCGCCCGCAGCCCACCTCGACCTCCAGCGGACGCGAGAGGTCGTAGATCGCCGGGCACGCGAGCGGCCGGCAGGGGTCCTTGACGCGGATGATCATTCGGCGGCGTCCAGGACGGCGAGGAACTTCTCGGGCGGCGGCATCGGGCGGAAGGTCTTGGCGGAGACGAAGCAGTGGCGCGTGAAGCCCTCCACCAGCACCTCGGGCGCGCCCTTCACCCGCACCTCGCACGCGATCTCGATCCGGACGCCCTTCGCCCGGCGCACCCACGCCGCCACCTCCAGCAGGTCGTCGTAGCGCGCGGGGCGGTGGTAGTCCACCTCCGCATGCACGACGGGCAGCGCCCACCCCTCGGCCTCGCACTGCCGGTAGGTGTAGCCGCAGGCGCGCAGCAGCTCGCTGCGCGCGCGCTCGAAGATCGTCAGGTAGTTGCCGTAGTACACCACGCCCATCTGGTCGGTGTCCGCATACGGCACCCGGTAGTCCATCGTTACTTTCAGCATGGGGACAATTATAGCACATCCCGGCCGCGCAGGAGCGCACCCCTCCCGGAACGCGGCCACTTAACCACTTAACTACTTAAACACTTAACTACTTAACCACTTAAACACTTAACCACTTAACCACTTAACTACTTAACCACTTAAACACTTAACCTCCACGGCGCCCGGTAGGCCTTCGTGAGCCAGGCGGCGTCGCCCGTGCCGTTCGCGAAGGCGTTTTGCGCGGGGTCCCAGTCGAAGCCCGCGTCGTGGACGTAGCTGAGGTTGCAGAGGCTGCAGAGGATCGAGGCGCGCGCGCCGACCTCCGCCGGCGAGCAGGGCGGGCGGCGCGCCCGCACGCAGGAGACGAAGTCCGCCCGATGGCCGTTCGCCTTGTAGAGCTGCACCTTCGCCTTCTTGAGCCCGAACGCCTTCGTCGCCTTGTTCACCGCGTCGAGGAGGCTGCGGTCGTTCGCCGCGCCCGCGCGGGGCAGCCAGAAGGCGACGCGCGGCATCGCGTCGAAGGTCCCCGCGTTGAGCCGCGCCTCCAGGGCCGCGTCGGGCGCGACGCCCGCGCCGCGCCACACGGCGAGGCGCCCGCGGTCCACCGCCACGACGCCCTCCGTGCCGTAGAAGACCACGCCCCAGGCGGAGCCGCCGTAGGGGTTGTGGCGGATGACGCAGCCGTCGGCGCAGACGAACGACATGCCGCGCTGGCGGCGCCCGCCGTCGAAGGGGTCCTGCGAGGGCGCGAGCGACGACTTGACGGCCTTGACGGGGCCGCTTCCGTCGAGCCCCAGCCCCCACTGGGCAATGTCGAGGTGGTGCGCCCCCCAGTCCCCGCACATGCCGAGCCCGAAGTAGTCGTCGTAGCGCCAGAACATCGGGAAGAAGTCGTGGACGCCGCGCGGCGCCAGGCGGTCCGAATACCGGACGCGCGGCGCGGGGCCGCACCACATGTCGAAGTCGACGTCCGGGTTCGGCGCCCCCTCCGCCGCCGCGTTCGCGGGGTCCTCGAAGTCGCGGTGGGGGCGGGACGGCCCGCCGTAGTTCACGTCCACGAACGAGACGCGCCCGATGCCGCCGTTGCGCACGACCATGCACGCCGTTCGGAACTCGATCCCCGAGCGCTGCATCGCGCCCGTCTGGAAGATGCGCCCGTACTTCGCGGCGGCCGCCATCACGGCCTTCGCCTCCTCCACGGTGTGGGCGAGCGGCTTCTCGCAGTAGACGTCCTTCCCGGCCTTCATCGCCTCCACCGCCATGTACGCATGCCAGTGGTCCGGCGTCGCGATGCACACCATGTCGACGGAGGGGTCGGCGAGGACGGCGCGGAAGTCGGCCGCCGCGCGGCACGCCGTCCCCGGCACGCCGAGCTGCGGGTTGGCCGCGTAGTAGTCGTTCACCACGCGCGCGCGGTCCTCGCGGCGCGCGCGGTCGCAGTCGCACACCGCCGTCACGACGAGGTCCGGCTGGCCCAGAAACGCATGCAGGAGGCCGCGCCCCTGCTTGCCCGCGCCGATGAGCGCGAGCGTCGCCTTGCCGGCGAGATTCCGCCCGTGCCCGATGAACGGGAACGCGGCGGCGGCGAGGAGGCCGCCCGTCACGAACGCACGGCGGCCGAGTGGCTGGTTCAGCGTTTTCATGCCGCTAGTATAGCACATCGCGGCCGCCCGTCCCAATCAGATGTCCCGGTGCGAAAGGGAGGGCAAAGCGTGTTCACGTGACGGCGGCGACGATCTCGGGCCATCCCGCGACGCGCGTCATGTTGGGGGCGAGGGGATAGGCGCGGTTCCAGGGACGGTCGAAGACGAAGATGCGCGTCGCGGGCCAGGCCGTCGCGAGATGCCGCAGCACGGCGGGCGAGTCGTCGACGACGACGTCGTACCGGCGCGCCAGCAGGCCGTCGAGCGGAACGGTGGGCGGATCGCCCGGGTTGCGGGCGTAGTGGGCGGCGCGCCCGTACTTGTCCACGTAGCTGACGGGGAAGTCCGCAAGCCCCGCCGCCGCGAGCCACGCCGCCGTCGCGGCATGCGACGCGGCGGGGCGCCCCGTCACGATCTCCACCGCGTGTCCCGTCGCCCGCAGCGCCCGCACGCCCTCCGGCGCGCCCGGCGTGACCGCATGGGACAGAATCGAGTTCGGCTCGTGCGCGCGCAGCATGAAGCGCCGCATGTCCTCGTCGGAAAAGCCGAACACCTTCTGCAGGTCGAACTGGAACACGTCCGCATAGGCGACGTGCCGCCCGAACGCGCGCGCCGCCAGTTCGCACAGGTGGGCGGCCGTCTCGCACAGCACGTCGTCCACGTCCACGTAGATGCGCATCGTCCTTTGCCGCTCCACGATCGTGACGGCCGTTACAGCGCGGCGACTTCGTCGGCGGCGAGGCCGGTCGCCGCCGCGATCTGCCCGTCGGTCAGGTTCATGGCCTTGAGGGTGCGGGCGGTCTGGACCTTGTCCTGCCGCAGCTTGGCCACCGCCGCGTCGGCCCGGGCATTTGCCGCGTCGCGTTCGGCAAGCGCCCGCTCCAGATTGACCTGAAAGGTCCTCTCGCGGCTGGCACGGTCCCAGAACTTGTCGTAGGCCAGCATCTCGGCCTCGTTGTAGGCGGACTCCTCCACGATCTCCAACGCCTGGTTTACCTGCGGATTGTCGAGCAGGTCCTGCGGCGCCTTCCTCGTCTTCTCGCCAATCTCCGTCAGGAAGCGGAGCCACAGCACCTGCATCTTCTTCTCGGTCAGGTTCCGGGCCTTGAACTTCGGCAGCTCCACGAACACGAGGTGCAGGCCCTCAAGCACCTTGTCGGAATGAAGGTAATGCACCATGTGGTAGTAATGGTAGTATTCCTCCATCTCCGGATCAAACGTCTCGTTGACGAAGTTCAGCGAATAGACCGGCTGCAGGAGGTGGTATTCCTCGCCCTCGGAAAGCTGCCTCACATACGCCTTCGCGGAATTGAGCAGAACGCGCTGCTTGAACGAGGCCGTCCACGACATCTGCATCTCGACGATGAACTTGCGTCCGCCCGTCTCCTCGCACCGGACATCCACAATGGTGTCCTTGCTCGCCGGCGTGCGCGGCACGAGTTCCGAGGGCAGATACTCGATCGATTCCACCCTCTTGCCGTCTTCAAGCGGCAACATGGCGTTGAGAAGGCTGATGACGAGATTCTTATGCTCGCCAAAGACCTTCTTGAAGGTCAAGTCCGCCTTGGGGTCAAGGTACTTTGCCATTTCTTCACCTCGCTTTCAGCTTGCGGCATTATCGCATTTCCGGACCCGGAAGTCAAACTTGACCGACGGCGGCCATGGGGAGTATAATGGACACCATGGAAAAAACAGCAGAAAAAGAACGGGCGCAGGCGGCGAGGGGCCTCACGGACGCCGAAGTCGCCGCGAGCCGCGCCGCGCACGGCGCCAATGTCCTCACCCCGCCGAAGCGCGAGTCCGCCTGGAAGAAGTTCCTCGCCAAGTTCGCCGACCCGCTGATCGTCATCCTGC
>CAVEVC010000123.1:0-13935 GCA_963618935.1 Clostridiales bacterium CCNA10
GCGGGCGGTGGTGGTGGTGGTGTGTGTGTGTTGGGGGGGGGCTTATGGCCGGGAGAAGAAGTCCACGATGCGGGCGGTCTTGTCGGGATCGACGCCGTGGGGGTGGTGACCGAAGAGCGCGCGCCTCTCCACCTCCACCTTCCCGCCCGCCGCCTTGAGGCGCGCGGCGAAGAGCTCGCAGTTCTCCGCCGGCAGGACGGTGTGGTCCTGGCCGCCGTAGAGGATGAGGACGGGGATGCCGGCCTTCGCAATGCGGTCCGCGAGGTTGACGGGCATGCGCGGGTCCTGCGCCCACGCGCCGTCCGCCGGGGCGGAGGCCTTCCACGGGCCCAGTCCATTCGGGTTCGCGCGGGCGAACGACTGGAAGTTCAGGAGCGGCGCGTCGTAGTAGATCCGCCGCACGTTCTCCGGGTACGCGGCCGCGTAGCGGGTGGAGAAGAAGCCGCCCCAGCTCATGCCGACCAGGTTCGCCTGGGGGGCGAAGCCGAGATCCCGCACGAGGAACGCCTGGAAGGCCGCCGCCGCCGCGACGCCCGCGTCGTCCATCCGCGTGTCGAAGAGATCCAGCGTGACGTGGTGGTAGCCCCTCTTCAGGAGGTCGGGGACGCCGGTGCGGTCGACGAAGGCCTCGGCCCACTGCATCGTCCAGGTCCAGGGGCGGCCGGACAGGGGCGGGACGGACGGCTCGACGACCCAGGCGACGCGGCCGTTGAAGTCGAACTTCGTCCGGCGGTGCCCGTACCACGTGTCCTCGCCGACGATCCTGTGCGCGCGGGCGATCTTGGCGCGCAGCGGCAGCGCGGCGCCCTCTGCGGCGCCGTCCTGTCCGCCTAGGCCTGCGCTCGCCGCCACGGGCGGCAGCGCGGCCAGGCCCGCGAAGGCGAGGGCGGGCAGCGTCTTCAAAACGGAAGCGTACATCGCATGTTCCTTTCTTGTCATGAAAACCAGAGCCCCATCATGAAAACCAAAGACTCACGCCGAGGACGCCTTTAACGATGCCGAGGGCGACTTTAACGACGGCGCGGGCGCCTGGACGAGGGCGCCGACGAGCGCCGTGAACGGCGCGACGAGCACGAGCGCGAAGCTGCCCACGAGCGTCTTGACGACCTCCGCCGAGACGAGCGTGGAGTTGAGGAAGTCGAGCGGGCGCGTCCCCTGCGCGGCGAACACCATCAGGAGCGTGAGGTAGCCGCCCGAATAGGCGAGGAGGAGCGTCGTCGTCATCGTGCCCACGACGCTGCGGCCGATGCGCAGGCCGGAGAGGCAGAGCTCGCGGCGGGGCAGCGAGGGGTTGTGCCGCGCGACCTCCTCGATGCCGGCGGCGATGTCCATCGCGAGGTCCATCACCGCGCCGGACGAGGCGAGCACCATCGCCCCCACGAAGATGTCCGCCAGGTCCAGCGTCTCGTAGCCGGAGTAGAGGAGGGTCTGGACGAAGGGGAGCGTGGCGCCGTTGATCTTCATCAGCCACGCGAAGAGGTCCGCGAGGAGAAGCCCGGAGAGGACGCCGAGGAGCGCGCCGAGCGTCGCCGCCAGCCCCTTCCGCGTCGGCCCCGCCACGAGGTACATGATCGCCGCCGTCAGCACGCACACCGCGACGAAGGCGACGGCGCTGGCGGACCACCCGGCGAGGGCGAGCGGCACGACGAGCTTCCACACGACGAGGCAGCTGAAGAGGAAGCTGAAGAGCGCCTTCGCGCCCGTCCATCCGCCGAAGGCGCAGAGGAGGGCGCAGAACGCGCCGAAGAGGAGGCCCGCCCAGCCGAGCCGCCAGTGGTCGCGCGCGACGACGGTCTCCCCGTCCTTCGCGCCGCCGGGGGGGATGACGACCACGGCGACGTCGCCCGGCGCGAAGCGCTTGTCGAGGTCGAGCTGCGCTCGGATCTCGTTGTTGGCCTTGAGCGTGCGCCCCTTCTCCGCGCCCGCGAGGACCTCCACCTCCAGGTGCTGCGAGCCGTAGTCGAGGAGGCCGAGCTTCTTGACGTCCGCGTCGTCCACCCGCGTCACGCGCGCCCGCACGGCGGCGCCGGGGTCGCCGGCGACGGCCTTCGCCGCCGGCATCAGCCAGAGGCCCGCGCAGACGAGGGCGAGCGCGAGGACGGGGAGGACGTCGCGGCGGCGGAGGCGCATGGGGCTAGTCCGCCAGCAGGGCCTTCAGGCGCGCGGCGATGTCCGTGTTCTCCAGGAAGCCGACGAAGCCCTCCGCGCCGCAGCCCTGGGCCGTCGTCATCGTCGGCAGCGCCGTGTGCGCGCCCGAGGTCCAGCCGATGCCGGCGTGGTTGGAGAGGAGGCGGCGGCACGTGGAGGCGAATTGGCGGCGGCGCGACTCGTCGTGCTTCGCCGTCTCCTTCTGGCTGGCCTTCACGAACGCGACGTCCGCCCGGAACGCCTTTTCCAGCTCCTTGACCTCGGCGGCGGAGAGAAGGAGCAGCTTCTTCTCCTCCGTGTCGGCCTCGGCCGCGTCGAACACGAGGCCGAAGCCCTCCGTCACGAGCGGCTTCACCGCGTCGAAGGAGAGGCCGGGGTCCTTCTGGATCCGTTCGGCGATGCGCGAGGAGAACGCCTCCGCCGAACACGTCTGGTGCGCGAGCAGCTTCACGTAGAGCTTGTAGCCGAGGCCCGCGAAGCCCATCGTCATGCCGCCCGTCTCGTGGTCGCCCGTCGTGACAACGAGCGTCTCGGCGGGATGCCGCCTCTGGAACGCCAGCGCCACCTTCACCGCCTGGTCGAGCGAGACGGCCTCGCGCAGGACGGTCGCCGCGTCGTTCGCGTGCGCGCCCCAGTCGAGCGCGCCGCCCTCGGCCATGATGAAGAAGCCCTGCGGGCCGTCCAGCAGCTCGATCGCCTTCTCCACCATCGTCGCAAGCTCGGGCTCCTTCGCCGCCCGGCCGTCGATGGCGTAGGCGAGCGCGTCCTTCGCGAAGACGGCCCACACCTTGCCGCAGCCGGGCCGGAGCGCGGCGAAGGCGGCCTGGTCGCGCACGACCGCGTAGCCGTCCCGCGCGGCGAGGTCGAAGACGTTGCCCCGGTACTCGGCGTGGGACCTGTCGTCGAACTTGTCGTAGACGCCGCCGCCGGCGAAGAAGTCGAACTGCGAGGCGAGGAGGTCGAGCGCGATGCCGTAGGAGTCGCCCCGGCTCGTGCGGTGCGCGTAGAAGCCGGCGGGGGTGGCGTGGACGATCGGCACCGTCGTGAGGATGCCCACCTTCATGCCCCGCCTCTTCGCGCGCTCCGCCACGGATTCGAGGCGCCGCCCGTCGGGCGTGACGCCGAGCGCGCCGTTGTTCGCCTTCTCGCCGCACGCGATGGCCGTCGCCGACGCCGCAGAGTCCGTGATCACCGCGTTCGCCGAGCGCGTGCGCGTGGTACACTGGCAGGGCAGGGCGTTCATCGCGAGCGGGCCCGTCCCCGTCGCGCGGCTGAACTCCTCCGCGACCATGCGCTGCGGCGTGGACATCCCGTCGCCGATGAAGAGGAACACGTACTTCGGGGCCGCCGCGCACACGGCGGCGGAAACGGCCGTCAGGCCTAGAACCAGCCGGATCTTCATGCTTCGCATCGTCTTATCGCTCCTTCATTCGCCCGTTTGCCCGTCTGCCCGTTCGCCCGCCGAAACACGAAACCCGCGCGGTCTGCGCGGGTTCGCTTGTCAATGGAGGTGGGAAGCGGAGTTGAACCGCTGTACGTGGATTTGCAGTCCACTACCTAACCGCTCGGCCATCCCACCTGAGTCGAAGGGCCTTACTTGGCCTTCTTCGCCGCGAGAAGCCGCGCGTTCACACGCTTGGCGTATGCCTTGCGGCGGTTTCTCTTGGCACGCTGTCTAAGTTGCTGTCCCATGCGCAACAGTTTACCATAAGCTCCGGCCGCCGCGCAAGGGGGTATTTAAAGGAATTTACAGCTCGCGGATCTTGATGTTCCGGAAGCTCACGGTCGAGTCGCCGTGGTCCTGGAGCTTGATGCGCCCGGCGGGCGTTTCGCCCCAGCGTTCGCCCGGCTTCTGCTCCTTCGCGTACTTGGACGCCGCGACGGCCTGGCGGAACGCCTCGCTGCCGCGCTCGTAGGCGAGGCACTTCACGCCGTTGAGCCAGTGCTCGACCACGTTGCCCTTCGCGACGATCTTCGCCGTGTTCCACTCGCCGAGCGGGCGGACGGCGCCCTCCGCGTTCGCGGGGATCATGTCGTAGAGCGACGCCACGCGGCGGCACTTGCCGTCGCGGCCCTTCGTGGCGTCGGGGTGCGCCGCGTCGAGGATCTGGTACTCCTCGCACGTCCCCTTGAAGAGGTGCGGGTTGTAGAAGTACTTGATGCCGCTGTTCGCCGCGCGCGTGAGGCGGAAGTCGACCGACAGCTCGAAGTCCTTATATTCCCGCGCCGTCACGAGGTCGCCCCCGCCGCCGAGCGCGGCCACCTCGGGCGGCAGCTTCTCCCACTTGCCCTCGGGGGTGATGCGGGAGGTCGGCAGCACGGTCAGCACGCCGTCCTCGATCTTCCAGCCCTTCTGCGGCGGCGCCTTGCAGCCGCCCCGCTCGCCCACCCAGCCGTCGAGCGTCCTGCCGTCCCACAGGAGCGTCCAGCCGGCCGCCCTCTCGGCGTCGGTGAGCGTGTTCGGCGCCGCCGCGTTCTGGCAGGTCGCACATCCGGCCAGCAGGGCAGCCGCCGCCATCATCGGAATCGTCATCTTCATTTCATGTTCCTTTACTTGTTCAGGACGTCCTTCGTGAGCCGCACGAGGTCGCGGAAGTCGCCGGCCTTCTTGTTGAGCGCGGCCTTGAGGTCGTACTTCGCCGCGAGGGCCGCGAGCTCGCCGGTGCGCACGCCCCGGGCCTTGAGGATGTTGAACTTCTCGGCCTGCTGGATGCCGTTCAGGAGCGCGAGGAAGCGGACGGACGGCGATCCGTCCGGGTAGACGAGGAACGTGTCGCCCGACGGCCAGCTGCCGTAGGTCGCGTCCGCGCAGGCGTCGGCCGGCCAGCTGTTGTAGGCCCAGCGCAGGAGGCCGTCGAGGCCGCACATCGCCGGGTAGGCGCCGCACCAGAACGCCTCGTCGAGCTCGCTGTCCATGAACGTGTTGGGCCTGGCCGGCCCGCAGCAGACGTAGTACGTCGTCACCTTCCCCTCCTTCTGGCGCTGCGGCACCTCGGAGAGGAAGGCCGGCGTCACGTGGCCGAGGGACTGCGAATAGCTGTCCACCACGATGCCCTTGAACTCGCTTGGCCGGCGGTTGCCCGCCATCGCGATCTTGAGGCCCGGCGCCTTCTCCCGCAGGAAGTCCACCGTGTTGCGCAGGTCTTCGGGCGAACGCTCGTCGAGCGAGATGTAGACGTCCTCGAACCACCCCTTCTCCTTGAGGTGCGCGGCGAAGGCGGAGAGGAACGGGCCCCAGTACTCCCTGAAGAAGGGCGTGCCGGGCACGGCCTTCGCCTTCTGCATCTTCCCGGCCTCGTCGTACCAGCTCACGAGGTAGCCCCACGGGCACATCGTGTAGCAGGCGATGTGCGGGCCAAGCCCGCAGGCGCGCCCGAAGGCGACGTAGCCGTCGAAGGGCGACCAGTCGAAGGCGGCCGTGCCGTCCGCCCGGCGCACGTACTTCACCATCGCGCCGTAGCCGTCGTGGCACTGGTGGTTCCAGGGCAGGTCGACGAGCGTCGTCGTGAGCGTCTTCTGCCCGGCCGAGGCGAGCAGCTTCCAGAGCGGCTCCATCGCGGCGTAGTGCTCCTTCGAGAAGGGCTTTGCGCCCGCCGTGCGCGCGACGGCCCACGGATGCTGCCAGAGGTCGAGGTAGTAGCGCCAGTCCTTCGCGGGCGGCAGCACGCGGTCCACCACGCGCACCGCCACGTCGCCGATCGCGTAGCGGCCCGGCTGCGCGTCCGGCGGCACCTGCACCTGCACGACCTTCGGGCCTTCCGCCTCGGAGCCCCACGCGACGCGGTCCTGCCCCGTCCGCCGCTCCGCCGCCTTCGGCGCCGGCGCGTACTTCACGCCGCGCGCCACGCCAACCTTGACCGTGAAGCCCGCCGGCGCCGCGCCCACGCGCTCGCCCGCCGGCAGCCACGCGCTCACCGTCTCGCCCCGCCACGCGGCAAGGTCCAGCGCCCCCGCCGCCCACGCCACGCCCGCGGCGGCATATGCCATGAGAAGTCTCTTCATGCCCGTTTTCCTTTCGGTTCCAGTATACCACAATCCCGGAGGGGGTCAGCGGACCAGGGAGAGGAACTCCTGGCGCACCTTCTCGTCCGAGCGGAAGCTGCCGAGCATCGCGCTCGTCGCCATCTCGGAGTTCTGCTTCTCCACGCCGCGCATCATCATGCAGAGGTGGCGGCACGTGAAGACGACGCCCACGCCCTCGGCCTTCGCCGCGTCCTGAATGGCCTCGGCGACCTGTTCCGTGAGGCGTTCCTGGATCTGGAGCCGCCGCGCGAAGCAGTCCACGATGCGCGCGATCTTCGAGACGCCGAGCACCTTGCCCTTGGCGATGTACCCCACCGCGCAGCTGCCGTAGAACGGCAGCAGATGGTGTTCGCACAGCGAGTAGACCTCGATGTTCCGCAGCACGATCATGTGGTTCGCGCCCGCGTCGAAGACGGCGTTGTTCAGGACGCCGCGCGGCGTCTGGCGGTAGCCGCGCGTGAGGAACGCGAGCGACTTGGCGACGCGCTCGGGCGTCTTCAGGAGGCCGTCGCGCTGCGGGTCCTCGCCCAGTTCGGCCAGCAGCTCGCGCACCAGCGCGGCGATGCGCCTCTCGTTCGGTTCGTTCGTCTTCTTGCCCATGGCGGGATAGTCTAGCACATCGTCAGCGGTAGAGGAACTGCGCCGTCGCCGTGCAGGCGCGGTCGGCGCGCACGCGCACCCAGTAGGCGGAGAAGGCCGCCGGGAACTCGACCGTGCGCGTCTCGCCCGCCTTCACGGCGTACGCGCCGGCGGCGACCCAGGCGCCGCAGCCGTCGATGTCCGCCTCCACCGTCACCGTCGTGCCCTCGCTCGCCCACAGGACGAGCGCCTTGCGGTCGAAGCCGTTCATCAGGTACGGGTCGCTCGGCACGCCCGCCGCCACGGCCGTCTCCTTCCACGGGCCGCCCACGCCGACCGGCTTGCCGAGGCCCCACAGGTCGTCCGCCACGCCGATCTTCAGCGCGCCGCCGGCCTCCTTCAGGACGAGGCAGCCCTTCCAGGTGTCGTAGTCGACGATGTGCCGGGGCGTCGCCGCGACGGGGTGGACGTACCGGAAGCCGCCCGCGTTGTCCGCCGGCAGTTCGTAGAAGATCTCGCCCACGTGCAGGAGGTCGCGCTCGGTCGAGACCTCGCGGCAGAGGCGCCCGCTCGTCGCCGCGCTCGCCGCCGTCCGGCGCGGCAGGCGCCGCCGCACGCCGTTGTCCACGTAGACGAGCGAGGCCGCGTCCGCCGTGACGAGCCCTTCGGGGATGGGCGCGTCATGCGCGAAGACCGCCGCCGCCTCCCGGGGCGCGGCCGCCGTGAACGGCTCCGGCGGCGTCGCGCGCTCGCTCCCCATGTGGAAGACGGCGAAGGCGCCCGGCGCGGCGGCCTGCGCGACGAGGCGCACCCACTCGCCGTTCGGGGCGGACGCGAGGTCGTGCCCGCCCGGCGGGAGCGTCTTCCACACCGTCCACACGCCGTCGCCCGCCTTGTCCACCTGCACCTCCGCCGGGACGTTCAGCCACAGCCACGCGCGGTCGTAGCCCGCGAAGAGGAAGGGGTCGCTCACCTGGCCGGCCGCCACGGCGTCGCCGCTCCACACGGCGCCGCGCCCCTCGCGCGGGCCGAGCGCGTCGAGCCGCGCGGGCTCCACGAACCAGAGGTTGCTCTCGCTCCGCCGCGCCTTCGGGCGCTTCCCCTTCAGGGCCCGCACGTTGAGGAACTCGCTCTTCGCGTGGTCGTCGCAGCCGAAGACGACGCGGTCGCCCCAGCGGCAGAAGTCGCCGATCACCTTCAGGTAGGTCGAGCGCGGGCGCACGCCCGCCGCGCGGCCCGGCGCGAAGGAGGCGGGGAACTTCCAGAACGTGCCGTGCATCGTCGCGAGGAAGTCGTCGCCCGCGCCGATCTCGCGGATGCGCGGCCACTCCGTGTTCCAGCCGTGCGCGCCGTCGTAGCTGTGCGAGCCCTTCGGCAGGCGGTAGTCGTGCCACGTCGTGCCGTCGGCCGTCGTCGCGAGGATCACGCTGCGGTGGTCCCAGCCGAGCGCCCAGATCGCGTTCGTATTTGGGTGCTCGTTTCCGTAGATGCCGTCGCGGGTCGTGATCTCGGTGAACTGGTTCGTGCGGACGAGCTCCCAGTTCGCCATGCCCGGCTTCCAGAACGCGAGGCAGCCCGAGGGCGTGCGCGGGTCCTTCATCGCCGCCGGGGAGGCCATGCCGTTGTTCGCGTAGAACACCTTGCCGAAGCCGCTGCACGTGCCCTTGCCGTGGTAGCCGAAGAGCGTCGACTCCTCGGCCTCGTTCCAGCCGGGGGGCGGCGTGCGGTTCCACTTCTTGAAGTACGCCTCGAACGCCGCGCGGTTGTGGCCGTCGCGGATGCGCGTGTAGGTCTTCGAGGGGTCCGTCATGTCCAGCTCGTAGAGGGCCTCCTCCATGTCCGTCACGTAGACCTTGCGCGCGGGGTCCTCCAGGTGGCGCGCGGCGCCCGTGAGGCGCCCCGGCATCCGGCTGATCCACACCGTCTCCACCTGGCCGTTCGACGAGACGAGATGCTGCCCGATGAGGAGCTTCCCGGTCTCGCGGTGGATGAGGCGCTCGGCGTGCGTGCCGCCGACGGACTCGGGGCGGACGACCTGCTTCAGCTCGGGCGTGATCTGGTAGAGCTTGTCGCTCGACCCCGTCGGGCAGTGCGGCCCGTACGTGACCACCCACAGGCTTCCCGCCCACGGCGCCACCGCCCCCGTGCCGCACTCCCCCTCGTCGTTCATCATCGCGAGGTGCGGGTAGACGCCCGACACGCACAGCGGCTCATCCGCCCCCGCCCACAGCGCCCCCGCCAGCGCGCACGCGCACCACAACGGAATCAGTCTCTTCTTCTTCGTCATCTCACTTCTCCTCCAGAAAAGCCCGCAGCGCCTTCGCAAGGTCGCGTCCGAACGCCCGGCAGGCGTCCGGCGTCACGACGGCGCCGTTCGCCGTCGCGAACGGGATCTCGAACGTATGGCCGAGGCGCAGGTTCGGCAGGTTGTTCAGTGCCCAGTAGATCGACGTCCAGCCCTTCGCGTAGTTGCCGCCCGTGTTCCACGCCTTCCCGTAGGGGAGGTCGTCGGACGCCCTGTAGCGGAGCGAACCCGACTGCAGCTTCTCCAGAAGCGCGTCGAACCGCCGCTCGGCGGCCGCGTTGCGCCCGTTGTCGTCGCGCTTGAACGGTGAATAGACGAACTCGTTGTACTCTCCCCTGATCCAGGGACAGTGGAGGTCGAGCCACACGTCGAGCCGGTCGTCCGTCCGCTCCTTGATCCACGCGACCGTCGCCTTCGTCTCGGGGTGGACGAACGCCGTGTAGTCGCGGTTATGGTCGTGCGGCGCGCGGTTCTTGCCCTGGTCGCCGTCCACCACGCCGTCCTTGTCCATGAACGGCACCGCCAGCACCTCCACGTTCCCGCGCAGCCACGCGCCGAGGTCGTCGTCCGCAAGGACGGCCTCCAGGAAGCCCTCCAGCGCGAACGTCGCCACCGTCTCGCTCGCATGGTGGCGCGAGGTCAGGAGGAGCGTGTACTTCGGCGTCCCCGCCAGGCATCCGAACCGGGCCCTCTCGACGGGGCGCCCCTTGCGCGTCGTGCAGAGCACGCCCGTCTCGAAGGAGACGCCGCGCGCCGCCGCATGCCGCGCGAGGAACGCCTCCCAGTCGGCGGGATGGTAGGGATGGCATTCGGAGAACCACACCTCCCCCGCGTCCGGCGCGAACGTGTAGGTGAACGACGACGGGGTGAACGAGCCCGGGGCGGCATACGCCCATGTCCTGCCGTTGTCCGTCGAGACCATCGGCCCGCGCACGCCCACCACGTGGCCGTTGTACGCGCCGCCGAAGCGGAACGTGAGCGTGCGCCCCGCCGCGCCCGCCACGCGGAACGCCCAGTAGAACCAGTCGCCCACCGTGTCGCGCAGGTCGGGCCGCACGCGCACCGTGTCGCCCGCGATCCCCTCCACGACCACGTTGCCCGCCGGCATCCGGTCGTCCACGACAAGCGGCGCGGCGTACGCAAGCGCCCCCGCCAGAACGAGGCCCAGCAGGACCCTTCCCTTCGACGGTCTGTTCCAGTTCATGTCTTTTCCTCTTTCAGCGGAAAACATGGTGTTCTTAAAAAATTCTTGAAGATACTAGCAAATCGGACGCCCCGAATCAACCGAAAAACGGGCTCGAAATTGCTTCCGAAACAATTTCGAGCCCGTTTTCACCGTTGTATTCCGTATCGCGCGCTACTTCAGGTGGGCGTCGGCGAAGTCCAGGAACTTCTCCCAGTCTAAGGGCGTGAGCTTGTGCTTGCCCGGACGGATGTGGTAGCCCATGCGTTCGGGATGCCCGTAGGCCTCCCACAGGTCGCGGGCGCGCGTCCAGGCCTCCTTCTCGGCGGGCGGGCCCGCCCAGGCGTCGTCCGCCGCGCTCGCGACGTAGCAGAGGCGCGGCGCGAGGAGGCGCAGCAGGTCGTCCGAGTCGCGCGCGATCTCCGCGTCGCGGCCGGTCCACGCGGCGTAGTTGAGGCAGAACCAGTTCGGGAAGTTGTGGAGGATTTGCCCGATGTGCTCGCTCTTGGGGCAGTCGTAGGCGTTGAGCTTCGCGCCGCCGCAGCCGGAGTTGTTCGAGACGCCCATCGCGAAGCGCGCGTCCTGCGCCGCCGTCCAGAGCGCCGTCTTGCCGCCGCGCGAATGGCCCACCACCGCGACGCGCTTCGCGTCGAGCTCGGGTCGCGTCTCGATCCAGTCCATCACGCGGCTGTTCCCCCACGCCCACGCGCCGATCGTGCCCCAGCTCGTCGGCGTGCGCGCGACGCTGCGCGCCTTCGGGTCGCCCGTCGCCTGCCAGGCGATCACGCCGTCCGCCCACCGGTCGAGGTCCTTCGAGTAGCGCGCCGCGTTCGGGCACACGTCGTTGAAGTTCCACGTCACGTAGGCGTAGCCGCGCGCGGTGATGGCGTTGGTGGGGATGCCCGCGTAGACCTGCTTCGCGTAGGGCGGCGCGTGGTCGCTGGAATGGTCGCCGAAGACGAACACCGGCACGGGGCGCTCCTTCGACGCGCCCGGCGGCAGCGCGAGCGCGATCTCGATCTTGATCCGCCCGTCCGCGCAGCTCACGCTCCGCTCGCCGATCACCTCGTCCGCCGGGCGCCCGATCGGCGTCGTGCCGAACTGGTGCTCCTGAAACCACTTCAGCGCCTCGGCGCGGCCGCCGTTCTCCCAGGCCGCCACCTTCGGGTCCGCGCGCACGTCCTCCCCGAACACGTAGAACGTGCCGATGCGCGCGCCGGCCGCCTCCACGGCGGGCGCGAGGTCGGCAACGGGCGTCGTCTGCGGCGCGAAGAGGAAGAGCACCGCCACCTTCGCGCCCTGCTCGCCCGTCTTCGCGATGAGCGCGGGCAGCTCGCTCCAGTCCTTGAACGGCGTCGCGCGCGGCTTCAGGACGGGGTCAAGGCCCTCGCCGCTCCAGTCCTCCTCGCAGAACACGAACGTGCGCGCGCCGTCGGCGGCGACATGGACCTCGAAGGGCTGGAAGATGCGGCCCTCCCGCTTCCGCCACGCCGGGTCGGGCAGGAAGGCGCGGGCGAAGAACTGCCCGTCGGCCCGCCCGTTCAGCTTGATTCCGCTGCCGTCCAGCGCCGCGAAGCCCTGGGCGAGCGCGGCCGCCTGCGCCACCGTCACGCCGGGGGCGAAGGCGAGGCGCACGTGGACGTCGCGCGTCCGCGCCCGCTCCCGGAGCGCGGCCATCTCCTGCGCGGCGTTGGTCGCCGCGAGCGTCACCGTCACGTCCTCCACGTGGCGGCGGCCGTCCCACGTCGCCGTCACCTCGAAAAGCGCGCCCGGCGCGCACGCCCGCGCCGCGCCGAAGCGCCCGTAGGTGGAGGACTGGTCGAAGAGGCCGTCCAGCTGGAGGAGCGACGGCCCGTGGTTGTAGAGCGCGAAGACGGCGCAGGGCGTGTTCGTCGCGGCGACGGGCGCGCCCGCCGCGTCCCGCGCGCCGGCCGTCCAGACGACGGGCCGGTCGAGGATTGTCCCCTCCTCCTGCGCGCGCGCGTCCTTCACGAGCGCGGCGAGCCCGCCGCCCGCCGCCGCCTTTCCGTCCAGCGGCTTCACCGTCAGCGCGACCTTCTCGCCATACGGCCAAAGCCGCGCCCGGAAGGGATCGGCGGCGATGCCGCGCGGCACGCCCGCCCGGTCGAAGGCGGCGGCGATCGCCTCCGGCGACGCCACCGTCACGAGCAGCGATTCGTAGGCGCGGTCGGAGAGCGGGCCGATCGCGAAGAACTCCACCGGCTCGCCCGTCCCGATCCCCGTCGCCTCCGCGAGGAAGCGCACGGTGCGCGCCGCCCTGTCCCACACGACGCCGTCCGGCGCCTTGTTCGCGGCCTTCCAGCGCGCAATCGCGTTCGTCTGCACGGGCGCCCAGTCCGTCGGCGCCTTCGGGGCGGCGAACAGGGGCATGGCAAGAAGGGCGGCGAGAAGCGCCTTCACGGCTCAAGCCCCCGCGCGGCGCGCTTGAAGCCCTCGGCGGAGCGGGCGATGATCGCCTCGTCCACGCTGCACGAGAGGCGGACGTAGCCGGCCATGCCGAAGCCGCGCCCCGGCACCGCGAGGATGAGCTCGCGCTGGAGCGCGTCCACGAAGGCGAGGTCGTCGCCGCCCGGCGCCTTCGGGAAGAAGTAGAACGCCCCCTTCGGCATCGTGAAGGCGATGCCCGCGTCCGACAGGACCTGCGCCATCAGGCGGCGGCGGCGGTCGTAGACGCCGAGGTCCACCGTCTGGTCGAGGAGCTGCGCGGCGAGGCGCTGGCCGATTACCGGCGCGTTCACGAAGCCGAGCGTGCGGTTCGTGAGCGTGACCGCGTCCACGAGCGTCGTGCCGTCCGGCATGGCGGGGTTCACCGCCACGTAGCCAATGCGCTCGCCCGCGAGGGAGAGCGTCTTCGAGAAGGAGCCCAGCACGACCGCGTAGGGCGTGAGCGGCATCACGGGCGGCACCGTCGCGCCGTCGTAGGCGAACGCGCGGTAGGGCTCGTCGCTCAGGAGGTAGAGCGGACGCGCCGCGTCGCCGAGCTCGGCCGCGCGCCGGGCGTTCACCTCGTCCACGATCGCCGCGAGGCGCTTCAGGTCCTCTTCCGCGTAGATGCACCCCGTCGGGTTGTTCGGCGAGTTGATGAGGAACGCGCGCGTCTTCGGCGTCACCGCCGCGGCCATCGCCTCGAAGTCAGGGCGGAACCCCTCGTCCGGCTTCGCGTCGACGGCCTTCAGCACGCCGCCGAAGTGCCCGCAGTAGCTGCCGTATTCGACGAAGTAGGGGGCGGGGCAGATCACCTCGTCGCCCGGCTCGATCACCGCGCGGAAGAAGCTCACGAGCGCGCCGGCCGCGCCCACCGTCATCACGACGCGGTCCGCCGGCACCGCCGTCGCCTGCTGGCCCGAGAGGTAGCCCGCGATCGCCTCGCGCACGGCGGGGATGCCGGCGTTCGGACAGTACCCGAGCCCGAGCGGCTTGACCGCCTGCGCGGCGATCTCCTCCAGCGCCGCCTTGGCCTTCGCCGGCGGCGGCACGTCCGGGTTGCCGAGCGAGAAGTCGCAGACCGCGTCCGCGCCATGCCGCTTCTTGAGTTCGATGCCCTTCTCGAACATCCTGCGGATCCACGACGAACCCGTCATGGACTGTCGAATCTGATTCGTGACCGTTTGCATGGCGTGATTATACCACAAAAACGGAGACGCGCGGGCGGACGAAAAGCGCGCACGTGCCTCTT
>CAVEVC010000124.1:0-21577 GCA_963618935.1 Clostridiales bacterium CCNA10
CCGTGGCCGGGTTCAGGGCGGCTGGATCAAGCTCCAGCGGCTGCGGCGCCGCCTCACGCTGGACCGGGGCCTGCTCGCCCGCCATCACGGACCCGGCATGTGGATCGCTCTTGGACGTGAACCGCGCGAGCGCAAGCGTGTTGATCAGGAAGATCGCGCCCAGCCAGGCCGTCACCTTGATGAGCACGTTGCCGGCGTTCGCGCCGAACACCGCCTCGCCCATGCCGCCGGCAAGGCCGCCCAGGCCGCCCTCCTTCGGCTTCTGCAGCATCACGACGAGCGCGAGCAGCAGGCACACGACGACTTCGACCACATAGAGAAACCCAATCAAGATGCTCATGTTCCTTTACCTTTTCCTTTCAGTCACAGACGACAGCCGCCGGCCACGTTCAAGAAGCACGCCGCGCTCAGGGATCGACGAACGTCAGCTTCAGCGTCTCGAAGTCGATCTTCCGGTAGTAGCAGTTGCGCGGCGCGCCCGCCTTGTTCTTCGTGTGGCAGATGCCGCCCCGGCACGGACGCACGATGTACAGAAGCGAATTCTGCTCGCAGTTCACATACGCCTCCAGCAGGTCGAACGTCTCGCCGCTCGTCTCGCCCTTGAACCAGAGCCTGTTGCGGCTCGTGGACCAGAGGACGAGCTTGCGCTTCGCGAAGGACTCCTTCATCGCATGCTCGTTCGTGTACGCGACGAGAATGACCTCCTTCGTGTCGGCGTTCTGCACCGCGACCGGGATGACGCCCGGATCGCACGGCGCCGTGCCGGCCGCGCGCGTGTCGGCGACCTGCCGGCCGACCTTCTCCAGCTTCGTGAAGTCGAGCGTGAGCTCGGAAGATTCTTCTAATTGTCCCATAGGAAGGAGGTATTATACCATATTGGCGGCGCGGCGCAAGCGGGCAACCGTCTTTTCCTTTCCCAGGAGCGCACACGTCTCGAAGAGGCCGATGCCCTCGCCGCGCCCCGAAACGGCCACGCGGATGGGATGGACCCACGGACCCATGCCCTGGCCCTGCGCAAGGTCCCTCACCATCGCCTCGCCGGCGGCGGCCGTGAACGGCTCCAGCGCCGCGAATCGGTTGGCGAGGTCGAGGAGCAGGTCCTTCACGCCGTCCTTCCTCAGGCGCTTCTCGACGGCCTTTTCGTCGACCGGATAGTCGTCCGTGAAGAAATAGGCGCAGTTGCCGGGGATGTCGCTCCAGAACTTCGTGCGGACCTGCAGCTGGTCGACGAGCAGGTCGAGGTCGAACCCCTCGGGCACCGCGAGCCCCGCCGCCGCCACGCGCTTCAGCAGCTCGGCGCGGTACGCCTCCTTCGGCGTGCGGCGGATGTATTCGCCGTTCATCCACTGGAGCTTCTTGACGTCGAACTTCGCCGGCGTGACGTGGACCTTCTTGATGTCGAACAGCTCGATCATCTCCGCGCGCGTCAGCACCTCGCGCTCGTCGCCGGGGTTCCACCCGAGGAGGAGCAGGTAGTTGAACAGCGCCTCCGGGAGGTAGCCGTTCTCGCGGAATTCGCCGACGAACGCCGCGCCGTCGCGCTTCGAGTAGGGCCTGCCCTGGGCGTTCACGATCATCGAGAGGTGGCCGTACTTCGGCGGCTGCGCGCCGAGCGCCTCGAAGAGCGCGATGTGCTTGAAGGTGTTCTCCACGTGGTCGTCGCCCCGGATCACGTGCGTGATGCCCTGGTCGATGTCGTCCACGACGTTCGCGAGGTGGAAGATCGGCGAGCCGTCGGAGCGGACGATCGCGAAGTCCTGCACGTCCTCGGCCTTCTTCTCCATGCGCCCCTTCACGAGGTCGTCGTATGCGAGCACGCCCTCCTTCGGCATCCGGAACATGACGACCGTGCCCGTCCTGCCGTCGCGGCTCGTGCGCTCGCATTCGTAGGCGCGGCCGGAGGCGAGGAGCTGCTGCACGCACGCAAGGTGGCGGGCGAGGTTCTTCGTCTGGTACACGGCGGGCTCGTCGTAGTCGAGCCCCAGCCATTCCATGCACGCCAGCAGGGCCTGGATCGCCTCGGGCGTCGAGCGCTCCAGATCGGTGTCCTCGATGCGCAGCAGGAACTTCCCGCCCGTGTGGCGGGCGTAGAGCCAGTTGTAGATGGCGGCACGGATGTTGCCGATGTGGACCTTGCCCGTCGGCGACGGGGCGAAGCGAACGCGGATGTCTGACATAGCGGCGGATAGTATAGCACACATCCGGCGGCCGACGCGCAATGTACCCGCGCCGCCCCCGGCGCGTGGCGTCCGACAGCGGCCCCCCCCCGATTGGTAGGGGCCGACGTCCCCGGCGGCCCGCCCCGTTGGCAGGCGCCGACGTCCCCGGCGGCCAGCCCCGTTGGTAGGGGCCGACGTCCCCGGCGGCCCGCCCGGTGCGCGTGGTGACCGACAGCCGAGCCGAACGTGGGGCTGGGCGGGCGCGCGGGACGCGCGCCCCTACCAACGTCGGGGCAAGCGTGCGTCGGGGCAAGCGTGGATGGGACCGTTCGGACGCCACGCGCCGACTGATCGGGAGGGTCGCACGTGCAGTCCCGACGGGAAGGGCGCAGCTTGTTGTGGCCGCAGGGCGTCACGTCCTCCGGCATCACGGTCTCCGCCAGTACGCCTAGAATTTATTCCGCACCATAATCTCACGCCCCCCGCCACCACCATCGAATCATTCCGCATCGTAATCTCACGTTCTTCATCCGCCACATCGTCCATCGCCCCTTCCAGAATCGTTCGGCGCAATCATCCCACGCCCCCCAGCCGCCACATTGCCCGCCGCCACTCCGAATTTATTCCGCACTATAATCTCACGAGCACCCACCACCCTTGAAAATGTCAATTCTCATGTCTCCTTTCATGGAACACCTCACGAAACGCGATAACCGACACATTAATGCGCAAGAATAGAAATTAAAGAAGATCCATCCCAACAAGCCTCCTAGAAATGAGAATTCAGTGCGTAAGAAATCTCCGACCGCGCGACCACCTCAGCACACCGTGGCTGAACCACGCCTAAAACGCCGGGACGGCATGCCACAACTTCTTTTTTGAAGGGAATTCTGTTCCGCCGGGAACGCCTGCGAGTCGTGCGGCAGGATCAACAGGATTCGCATGGGGGCGTGGAATGCGTTCTGTCCGTGGAGACAGGTGGGGACGCGGGAAATGAGATTACGATGCGGAAAAAATCTTTCGTGGAACGCCCCTGTCCGTGGGGGTATGCGGGAAGTAGTGAAACGAGATTACGATGCGGAAGAATCTTTTTCGACGAAGAGTGGGCAAAGCCTGGAATTCTGGTTGGGTCGATGGATCACACAGAGGGATCAATTACACAGAGGGATCAATAAATAAGAGAACGGAAAATAAGAGACCGGACTTGATGCGGGATTTCATGTCGGAGCGTTCCGACGTGAAATCCACGCAACCCATTGCGGCGGCGCGGGTCGTTCGCGCGCAGGGCCGTTCGATTGTACGCGCGGGTACGTTGTGCGCAGGGTTTCCGCGCGCC
Organism: Clostridiales bacterium CCNA10; assembly: GCA_963618935.1. Lineage (GTDB taxonomy): Bacteria > Verrucomicrobiota > Kiritimatiellia > RFP12 > UBA1067 > RUG572. Next base: position 3,496 of record CAVEVC010000124.1, read on the forward strand.
CACCACGGCCGCAACAAGTTGCGGCCCTCCCGCTGTGCCGGGCCGTTCGGTCGCGACAAGCGCGACCCTCCCGACGCGACCCTCCCGATGGGCGGCCGCGTTCGGACGCCACGCGCCGAGGGCGGCGCGGGTACGTTGCGCGCAGGGTCGTTCGATCGTACGCGCGGGTACGTTGCGCGCAAGGCCGTTCGATCGTACGCGCGGGTACGTTGCGCGCAGGGTTCCCGCGCGCCCACCACGGCCGCAGCAAGTTGCGGCCCTCCCGCGTGCAGGGCCGACGGGCCTCAAGGCCCGGTTTGTGCTATACTGTCCGCCATGAAGAAGGCTGATTTTACGAACATGGTGATCGCCCAGTCGGGCGGTCCTTCGATGGTCATCAACCAGTCCCTCGCGGGGGCCGTGCTTGCCGCGCGCGCCCCGCGCGTGGGCGCGCGCATCGGGAAGATCCTCGGCGCGCGCCACGGCATCGCGGGCATCCTCGCCCGCGACTACGTGGACCTGCGCAAGGTGGACGAGGAGAAGCTGCGCGCGGTCGCCGAGACGCCGGGCGCCGCGCTCGGCTCCTGCCGCCTCAAGCCGACGGCGGACGACTGCCGCCGGATCTTCTCGGCGTTCAAGCGCCTCAAGGTGGGCTTCTTCTTCTACATCGGCGGCAACGACTCGGCCGACGCCGCGCGCATCGTCGCCGAGGAGGCGGAGAAGGACGGCTACCCCCTCGTCTGCTACCACATCCCCAAGACGATCGACAACGACCTGCGCAGCTGCGACCACTCGCCGGGCTTCGGATCCGCCGCCCGCTTCGTCGCAAGCGCCTTCAAGGGCGACGACCTCGACAACCGCGCGCTCGGCGGCGTGAAGATCGACGTCGTCATGGGCCGCGACGCCGGCTTCCTCACCGCCGCCGCCGCCCTCGCGCGCGTGCGGAAGGACGACGGCCCGCACCTCATCTACCTGCCGGAACGCCCCTTCTCGCGCGACGGATTCGTCGCGGACGTCCAGGCCGCCATGAAGAAATACGGCCGCTGCGTCGTCGCCGTCTCGGAGGGCATCCGCGACGAGACCGGCGCCTCCATCGGCGCGCAGTTCGCCGACGGCGAGAAGGACAGCCACGGCAACGTGCAGATGAGCGGCACGGGCGCCCTCGGCGACGCCCTCGCGCGCTACCTCAAGCGGCACGCCGGCATCGCGCGCGTGCGCGCCGACACCTTTGGCTACCTGCAGCGCTCCTTCCCCGGCGTCGCCTCGAAGGTCGACCAGCGGGAGGCGCGCGCCGCCGGCGCCGCCGCCGTCCGGGCCGCGCTCGCGGGCCGCCTCGCGGCGGGCACGATCGCGATCGTGCGGAAGCCGGGCGACAAATGCGCCGTCGCGTTCGAGCCGCAGCCCATCGCGAACGCCGCCAAATACACGCGCAGCGTGCCGGACGCCTTCATCGCGGCGAACGGGCACGACGTCACGCCGGCGTTCCTCGCCTACGCCCGCCCGATCGTCGGCGACCTGCCGCGCTGCGAGATCCTGTGATGCGCCGCGCCGCCCACGCCAAGATCAACCTCACGCTCGAAGTCCTCGGCACGCGGCCGGACGGCTACCACGACCTGCGCAGCGTCGTGCTGCCCATCCCCCTCCACGACGACATCGAGCTGACGCCCGCCGCCGCCCTCGCCGTCGACATGGCGGGCGGCCTCCCGCCGGAACAGAACCTCGCGTGGAAGGCCGCCGACGTGCTGCGCCGCGCGACGGGATGCCGAAGGGGCGCGCGCATCGCGATCACGAAGCGCATCCCCGTGGGCGCAGGGCTGGGCGGCGGGTCGGCGGACGCGGCGGCCGTCCTGAACGGGCTCAACGAACTCTGGGGCCTGGGCCTCCCGAAGGCGCAACTCGTCGCCCTCGCGGCGGATGTCGGCAGCGACGTGCCCGCGCTGACGCTCGGCGGGCCCGTCCTCATGGAGGGGCGGGGCGAACGGGTGACGCCGCTTGCCGAGTCGGCGTGCGCGGGCTTCCCGCTCCCGGACCTCGCGCGGCTCGTCCTCCGCACGCCGCCCGTCTTCGTCTCGACGCCGGAGGTGTTCCGCGCGTTCCGCGAGGAGGACCGGGGGCGAGGCGCGAACGACCTCCAGCCGGCGGCCTGCCGCCTCCATCCCGAAATCGCGGAGGCGCTTGCGGCGCTGGAGGCGGAGGGATGCACGGACGTGATGATGTCCGGCTCGGGGGCGTCGGTCTTCGGCTGGCGCGCGGCCGGCCGTCACGCGGGGCGGTAGGAGTCCTTCAGCGTGACGGTGCGGTTGAAGACCGGGGCGCCGGGCCTCGAGTCCTGCGCGTCGGCCACGAAGTAGCCGGTCCGCTCGAACTGGAAGCGCTCTCCGGGCGCGGCGGCGGCGAGCGCGGGCTCGACGTAGGCCCTGCACGTCTTCAGGGAATCGCGGTTCAGGTATTCGAGGAAATGCTCGGGGCCGTCCCGCAGCGGATCGGGGACCGTGAAGAGGCGGTCGTAGAGGCGCACCTCGGCCGGAACGGCGGTCGCGGCGTCGACCCAGTGGATCGTGCCCTTCACCTTGCGCCCGTCGGACGGGCTGCCGCCCCAGCTACCCTCGTCCCAGGTGCAGCGGATGAGCGTGACCTTCCCCGCGGCGTCCTTCTCGACGCCCGTGCAGGCGACGATGCACGCCCCGGCGAGGCGCACTTCGCGGCCGGGGGCCAGGCGGAAGAACTTCTTCTCCGGGCTTTCCTGGAAGTCGGCGCGGTCGATCCAGAGCGTGCGCGAGAACGGGACCTCGCGCGTGCCCGCCGCCTCGTCGAGCGGGTTGTTCGGGCGCGTGACGGCGCGCGCGCCCGTGAAGTTCTCAATGACGAGCTTCACCGGGTCGAGCACGGCCATGCGGCGCGCCGCCGTCCTGTTGAGCTCTTCGCGCACGCACCATTCGAGCAGCGCGGGGTCGCTCTCGCTCTCGACCTTCGTCACGCCCACGCGCTCGCAGAACGCGCGGATCGCGGCGGGCGGGAAGCCCCGGCGGCGCATGGCGCACACGGTCGGCATGCGGGGGTCGTCCCAGCCGGAGACGTGCTTCTCGGCGACGAGCTGCAGCAGCAGGCGCTTCGACATCACGGTCCACGTGATGTTGAGGCGCGCGAACTCGCGCTGGCGCGGGCGGACCTTGACGCCGTTGCGCACCGTGAGCAGGCCCTGCTCGTCCATGCGGTCCACCACCCAGTCGTAGAGGGGGCGGTGGACCTCGAACTCCAGCGTACACATCGAGTGCGTCACGCCCTCCAGCGCGTCCTCGATCGGATGCGCGAAGTCGTACATCGGGTAGACGCACCATGCGTTGCCGAGGTGGTAGTGGGCGACGTGGCGGATGCGGTAGAGGACGGGGTCGCGGAAGTGGATGTTGGGCGAGGCCATGTCGATCTTCGCCCGCAGGCACCATTCGCCGTCGGCATACTTGCCGTCGCGCATCTCGTGGAAGATCCTGAGGTTGCGCTCGGGGTCGGTGTCGCGGGAAGGGGAGGGCGTGCCGGGCTTTTCCGGCACGCCGCGGTAGGCCTTCCACTCCTCCTGGGTGAGGCTGCAGCAGTAGGCCTGGCCGCGCCGGATCAGCTCCTCGGCGATCCGGTACATCTGCTCGAACATGTTCGAGGCGTTGTAGAAGCCCGCCTCGCCGGCGTCGCCCGGGCCCGACCACTGGAAGCCGAGCCAGCGGATGTCGTTCTTGATGTTCTCGGCGTATTCGTCCGACTCCTTCGCCGGGTTCGTGTCGTCGAGGCGCAGATGGCACTCGCCGCCGAAGAGCTGCGCCATGCCGAAGTCGACGCACACGGCCTTGGCGTGGCCGATGTGGATGTAGCCGTTCGGCTCGGGCGGGAAGCGCGTCACAACCGTGCCGCCCGTGCGGCCGGCGGCGACGTCCTCCTCGATCCACTGGCGCAGGAAATGCCGGCTCGTGTCCGCCATCGCTACCACCCGAAGTTCACGATCGGCAGGCAGCGGCACGTCTGCTGCGGCTCGTCGACGAAGTTCAGGAGGCCGACCTGCAGGCCCTCGAGCGCGTTCGCCCAGTTGACGAGGCCGAGCTGGAAGCCCTTCGCCGTGGCGCCGACGTCGTTCCAGAGCGCGAACTGGAAGCCGGCGAAGTCCGCCTCCACGGCGTTCACGAGGCCGAGCTGGACGCCTGCGGCGTCCGTGCCCACCGCGCTGACGGCGGCGACCTGGAGGCCGTTCACGTTCTCGCGCACGCGCCCGACGAGGCCCGCGTCGAGGCCGTTGAGGTTCTGGCACTCGCCGTAGACGAGGTTGAGGCGCACGCCGTTGAGGGAGGTCGCCGCGATCGGGATCTGCCCGGGCGAGAACACCGAAAGCATGACATAGCCGTCCGTGCCGGCCTTGAGCGACGCGGCGGCGGCGAGGATCATCAGAGCTGTCAACAGTTTCTTCATGGTCGTCTCCTTTGGAGTTGAACGTGGAACGGAATTATAGCCTTATTGGGGCGAAAAGGGAAGCGGGATTTAAGGGGAGGGCGGCCGCGGGGCCGCGGGGACACCGCATGTTCTCTCGCTCAGCGCCCGAGGCACCAGTCGATGATCGACTGATGGCGAATGCCCGAGTCGCTGAAGTCCATCTCGTCAAGCGACAGGACGAGCCGCGGATAGTTGTCGCCCGTCATTCCCTTCAGCGGACGGAACTCCCTTTCGCGCGTCGCCTCGTCCGCCATGAGATAGGTGACCTGGACATACTGCCGTTCGCTCCCGCGCGTGGCGACGAAGTCGATCTCGAGGTCGCGGAGCTTTCCGACTTCGACACGCCAGCCGCGCCGAATCAGCTCCATGGCCACGATGTTCTCAAGGATCCGATCCACATGGCGCTCGTTCGCGCCAAGCAGCGCCTCCCGGAATCCGTGATCCGTCAAGTAGATCTTCTCCTGCGTCGAGAGCAGCGCCTTTCCCTGCAGGTCACGGCGCTTCAGCCGACGGATGAAGCACGCCTCTTCGGCGAACGCGGCATAGTTGTAGATCGTTTCAAGTCCGCAGCTTCGCCTGTCATGCTTCAGGTAGCGGACAAGGCTCGCGGGCGAGAACGGATGCGCGAGCTCCGAGAGGAAATAGGAAAGCATCCGCCCGAGCAGGTCGATGTCGCGGACCTTGTGCCGACGCGCAATGTCCTTCAGCACAATCGAGTTGAAGAGGTCTTCGAGGTAGGCGTTCGCGACCTCGCCGAAAATGCCCGCATCGTAGATGAACGGCATGCCGCCACGCCGAACGTACTCGCGAAACCCCGCGCGTTCGTCAAAGCCCTCATGCGAAAGGCTCGGCCAGACTTCGGCGAATGAAAACGGGTAGACGTGGATTTCGACGTAGCGTCCCGCCAGATAGGTCGAGAGCTCCGACGAGAGGAGATTGGCGTTGGAGCCCGTCAGATAAAGGTCAACCTGGTAGTCGACGTCCAGAGAGTTGACGAGTTTCTCCCAGCCGTCCAGTTCCTGGACCTCGTCAAAGAACAGGTAAAGCTTCTCCCCGTGGCCGGATTCCGACACACGACGCACGCGCTCGAACATGGCGTCGACGCTCTTGACGGACGGATCAACCTTCGACTCGAAGTTTGCGGCAATCAACCGTTCGGGAGGAACGCCGCGCGACAAGATCAACTCCCGCGTCATTTCCAGAAGACGGGACTTCCCGCAGCGGCGAATGCCTGTCAGAACCTTTATGACCTTCTTGTCTACATATCTTGATATTTCGTCGATATAGCTTGGACGGTCAATCTGCATAACGTCTCCTTTACCTTGTCTGGGGCAGATTATACCATTCTCTACGGCGTAATCTCAAGAGCGTCCGCAACAATTCTTTCTCCATACGATAACTTCATGCCGTTTGCAAGAACGCCGCCCGCGCCGTCAGCATACGATCATTCATGACAAATGGCAATGGGGACTTCACCCTGTGCGGTCGCGACAAGCGCGATCCTCCCGTGGGCTCCCCGGTCGCGACAAGCGCGACCCTCCCGTGGACATACGACGGGAGGGTCGCAATAGGGAGGGACGCGCTTGTCGCGTCCGGATGCCTCGGGGACGCGGGCCGCCGAGGACGTCGGCCCCTACCACACGCAATGCGTCCGTACCGACCGCGTTGCGTCGGGGATTGCACCGCCTGGTAGGGCACGACGTCCCCGGCGCGCCGCGCGACCATCCCGTGGGCACGCGGACGCGACAAGCGCGACCCTCCCGTCCCTAAAAAACTTGATTTTATACTTGACGGTTTTGCAGGGGGGGGGGGGTAGAATATTGACGTTTTAAGGCAAATTAGGATTTGAATTCAAACCAACCGAAAGGAGCAGGGCATGAACGTGCTGAGAAACATGGGAAGAGGCTGTCTGCTGGCGGCCCTCGGGGCGGCCGGCGCCGCCACCGCCGAAACGACCCAGGAGGTCGTCGTCGAAGGCGAGGCCACGCGCTACGTCGTCTCCGTCCCGGCGGACGAAACCTACGCGCTCACGGCGGACGACGTGGCTGAGATGGGCGCCTATCCGCTCCACAAGAGGGGCGACGGCACCCTCCAGGCGGGCGACGCGATGGCGGCCTTCGCCGGCGACATCCACGTGGAGGCGGGCGTCTACCTCGCCGTGACCCGGAACGCGCTCGGCACGTCCGCCGGCGAGACCTACGTGGAGGGCGGCACCCTCCTCAGCCGCGTCTTCTCCAACACCGACGGCAAGGCGCCGTCCTTTGCGGACGAGCACATCCACCTCGCCGGGACGGGCCACGACAACCTGGGCGCCCTGCGCATCGATACGACCATGGCCGCGGACTTCTGCCGCAAGGTGACGTTCGAGGACGACGTGCGCATCACGGGGACGCAGCGCCTCGACTTCCGCTACACGGCCCTCGACATGAAGGGCCACACGCTCACGACGGCCTGCTCCGGCGGATTCTACCTCGTCGGCCTGACGGTTGCCAACATGGGCGACATCATGGTGGAGACGGGCGCGTTCGAGTTCCAGGCCCAGGTGAACGGCACCTCCGCCGCCCGCACCGCCACGTTCGCGCCCGGGAGCCGCCTGCTGTTCTGGGACGCCAAGAGCTGGCTCGCCAACGCCTTCGTCCTCGGCGCGGGCGCCTCCATCTCCGCCAACAACGGCGCCTTCAACCTGGAGGGGACGGACGACCGCAACGTCATCGTCGGACCCGTCAGGCTGGACGGGCCCGTCACGTTCGCCGGCGGCCTCAACCAGCAGGTCCAGCTGCGCGGCTACGTGACGGGCCCGGGCGTCTTCACGGGCGGAAACGGCGGCTGGCTGCAGCTGAACTGCGCCACCAACGACTTCCAGGGCGGCCTCGCGCTCGCGGGCGTGGCGGGCGACGCCTGCACGACCGGCGGCGTGGTCGTCTACGCCAGCGGCGCGATCCCGGCGGACGGCGGCGCGCTCGCGCTGACGAATGCCGCGCTCTGGAACTGGTCCACGACGGCGGTCGCCCTGCCGGACTTCACGGCGGACGGGCGCGTGACGGTGACCGGCCGCACCGCCACGGCCGCCGCCACCGCGAAGTCGCTCGTCAAGACGGGGGCCGGCCCGCTCGACGTCGCCCTGCCGCTGAAGGTGCTGGGCGCGACGGACATCCGGGGCGGCACGCTGCGGTGCGCGGCGCGCGTCCCCGATGCCGTGCTGGGCCTCAACTACTTCAACGCCGCGGGCACGAGCGGCGACGTGAACGCAACGGCCGTCCCCTCCCGCGCCGCGTCCCGGGGGATCGAGACCGCCGGCGTCGCCTACGCCTACAAGGCCTGGCCGGAGGGCGTCAACCAGGAACACTACTACACGGGCTACATCCGCGTGCCCGGCGAAGAGGGCGAGAAGGTGACCTGCAACTTCATGACCTCGACCGCGCGCGGCTGCACCGTCATCATCGGCGGCGTCACGTGCGCGAAGTTCAACGACAACGTCAACAAGAAGGACAACATCACCGTGGGCTGGAACCGCCTCTCCATGGCCAGGCCCGTCACGCTGACGGCCGGCTGGCAGCCCCTCTACGTCTATCTGGGCAACTGGTGGGATTCAAATCGCGGACCGGCGGACAATACGGCGCTCGGCTGGGCCGCCAACTTCGGCATCGGCGTGGACTGGCAGGCGCGCTGCGTCACGAACACGGCCTACTACGCGAAGCTGCTCGACCCCGGCGACGGGTCCTTCCTGCGCGCGACGCTGGGCGCCAAGGACGAGCTGGACCCGGCGCCCTGGCGCCCGACCTTCGCGGACGCGGTGGCTTTCGCCTCCGGCACGGCGCTCGACGTCAACGACACGCTCCCCTACACGCCGCTCGTGCTGCCATCCCTCACGGGCGTGCCGCTCGTCACGAACGGCGCCGTCACGGTCTCCTCCTCCACCTGGACGCTGCGCGAGGCCGACGTGCGCGGCGGCGTGCCGCTCACGGTCGCATCGGGCGCCTCGCTCGCCTTCCCGGCGGGCGCGGTGACGGTGGCGCCGGACGACGTCGCCTGGATGGAGGCGGAGACGGGCTCCGTTTCGTACCCGATCCTCACGGCCGCGGACGCGGCGGCGTTCCCCGCCCACGCCTTCACGCTCGCCCCCGAGGCCAGGGCGGCGCGGTGGCGCCTCGTGCGCGACGGGAACACGCTCTTCCTCGACCACACGCTCGGCCTGGTCCTGATCATCCGCTAACAGGAGGGGCGCGCTCCTGCGCGTCCGCACGCACGGGAACGTCCCCGGGGACGCGGGCCGCCGGGGACGTCGGCCCCTACCACACGCATGTGCCCGTGCCGACCGCGTTACGTTCGGGATTGCACCGCCTGGTAGGGCGCGACGTCCCCGGCGCGCCGCGCGCACGGGAACGCCCACGGGGACGCGGGCCTACGCAAGGGTTGCGGGCGTCATGAGCGCGGCGGCGCGGGGCCAGGGGGCGCGCTGCAGCAGGCGCGCGTTCGACGAGAGCGTGAGGCGCAGGCGGTCGTTCTCCGGCGAGGAGGCGGCGGGCAGCTGGCCCTGGCGGCGGCGGATGGCCGCCGCCCACAGCTGGCGCAGAAGGTCCTGGAGGATGCGTTCCGCCGGCAGTTCGGAAAGCTCGGTCCGCCCGTTCCCGAGCAGAATGGCGTCCAGCCACGCGCAGGCGGGAGGGTCGAGCGTGCCGCGCAGCTGCGCAAAGGCGTCGTCGCCGGCGGCCGGCCCGGCGGCCTCCCGGCGCCACGCCGCGACGAACGCGCGCGTGAAGGCGTGCGAGAGAACCGCTTCCGGCGCATACTGCGCCACGAGCGCGGCGAGCGCCGCGTCGCGCTCGTGCGCGAAGAGGAATTCGCACAGGGCCCGTTCGCGGGGCGGCGGCGGCTCGACGACGGGCGGCAGGTCCACAAGGCCGTCGGGCGGCACGGAATCGATGTAGAAGTCCTCGGGGCGCTCGTCAAGGACAGGCCCCGCCGGCTTCGGCCGAGGGTGCGCGGGCGGAGGGGCGGCGACGGCGGGGGCGGCCGCGGCGGCGGGGCGGCGGCGGGCGGATGCCGAAACCTTCGCGAGGTCCTCCTCCAGGGCGGCGGCGGGGACGCCGAGGAGTTTTGCCGCCTCGGCGAGAAGCGAGGCGCGGAGGAGGGCCGAGGGGCACTTCGCCAGCGTCTCCAGCGCGGCGCGGCCGACGCGCGAGACGGCGTCGATGGAATCGGGGTGCGCCTCGGCGGCGAGCAGGGTGCGCACCTGGAAGTGGGTGATCGACTCGGCGCGTTCGAGGATTGCGCGGAAGGCGTCGGGGCCCTGGTCGCGCAGGAGCGAATCGGGGTCTTCGCCGGGCGGCAGGGCCGCGACGCGCACGGGGACCGCCGCCGCGAGGAATTCGCCGCCCGTCTTGATCGCGGCCTTGCGCCCCGCGCCGTCCGCGTCGAAGACGAGCACCGCGGCGTCCGCGCACTTCTTGACCATGCGCACGTGCTCCTCGGTGAAGGCGGTGCCCTGCGAGGCCACCGCGTTCGTGAAGCCGCAGGCGTGGCAGCGGATGAGGTCGATCTGGCCTTCGCAGACGAGGGCGCAGCGGCCGGGGGACTTGACGATGTGCGGCGCCGCCTTGTCGAGGCCGAAGAGGACGTGCGACTTCTTGAAGACGAGGGTCTCGGGCGAGTTGACGTATTTCGCGGCCTTCTTCTCCTCCGTGAGGATGCGGCCTGAGAAGGCGACGGGGCGGCCCTGCCGGTCGCAGATCGTGAACATGAGGCGGCCGCCGAAGCGGTTGAAGGGGCGGCCGTTCGCGTATTTGCTCTTGAGGAGCACGCCCGCCGCGTCCATCTCGTCCGCGCTGAACCCATACTTCCGCGCCCACGTCTGCAACGCCTCGGGGGCGCGCGGCGCGTAGCCCACGCAGAACGCCTCCAGGGCGTTCTCGGGCAGGCGGCGGGCCGCGAGGTAGCGGCGGGCGGGCTCCGCCTCGGGGGCGCGCTTCAGGCAGCGGCGGAAGAAGGCCGCCAGCTCGGCGTGGAGCGCGTAGAGGCGCGCGCGGCGCGCGGCGTCGGGGTCGGCCTTCTCCTCCAGCGCCACGCCGCACTGCCGGGCGAGCTTGCGCACGGCCTCGCCGAACGACATGCCCTCCTGCTTCATCACGAACGTGAAGGCGTCCCCCTTCTCGCCGCAGCCGAAGCAGTGGTAGTAGCCCTTGTGCGGCTGGACGATGAAGCTCGGCGTCTTCTCGCGGTGGAAGGGGCAGCAGGCCTTGTAGCCGGACCCGCTGCGGCGCAGCGGCACGCCGTAGGACGCCACCAGGTCGACCAGGTCGATGCGGGCCTTGATCTCCTCGAGGAGGGGCTGGGAGTAGGTTGAAGACATTTCGGCATTATAGCACAAAAGGCGCGGACGGGGCCGAGCCCCGTCCGCGCCTTCCGCAATCAGGCCTTGGCCCGATTACTTCTTCGCGGCGTCGGCGGCCTTCTTCGCGTCGTCCGCCGTCTTCTTCGCGGCGTCGGCGGCCTTCTTCGCGTCGCAGGCGGCCTTGTCGCCGGCCGCGCACGCCGTCTTGGCCGCGTCCTGGGCCGCCTTCTGGACGGCGCCCTCCTTGGCCGGCGCCGGGGCGGGAGCCGCCTCTTCCTTCGCGCAGCCCGAGACCAGCACCGCCGCCGTGCAGGCCGCCATCGCGGCCATCATCAGCTTCTTCATTGTGTTTCTCCTTCTTGTTTTTTTCGGCAACCGTGGTTGCCCTTGTTTGTTCACACAAGCTCTGCAAGCTTCTCCGCCAGGCCCACGTAGGAGGCCGGCGTCATTGCCAGGAGGCGCGCCTTGTCCGCCTCCGGCAGTTCGAGGCCCGAGACGAACGCCTTCAGGGCCTCGGCCGTCACGCGGCGCCCGCGCGTCAGCTCCTTCAGCCGCTCGTAGGGGTTCGCCAGGCCGGCCTTGCGCATGACGGTCTGGATCGGCTCGGCCAGCACCTCCCAGTTGCGGTCGAGGTCCTCCGCGAGCCGCGCCGCGTTCAGTTCGAGCTTGCCGAGGCCCTTGAGCGTCGAACGCGCGGCGACGAGCGCGTAGCCGAAGCCCACGCCCATGTTCCGCAGCACGGTCGAGTCGGTCAGGTCGCGCTGCATCCGGCTGATCGGCAGCTTGCGCGCAAGGAAGCCGAGCATCGCGTTCGCGAGGCCGAGGTTGCCCTCGGAGTTCTCGAAGTCGATGGGGTTCACCTTGTGCGGCATCGTCGAGGAGCCGACCTCGCCCTGCACCGCGCGCTGACGGAAGTAGCCCATCGAGACGTAGGCCCACACGTCGCGGTCGAAGTCGATCAGGACCGTGTTCCAGCGCTGGAGCGCGTCGAAGAGCTCGGCCATGCCGTCGTGCGGCTCGATCTGGATCGTGAGGCGGTTCTGCCGCAGGCCGAAGCCCTCGACGACGCCGCGCGCCAGCGCCTCCCAGTCCACGTCCGGATAGGCGGCGAGGTGGGCGTTGAAGTTGCCGACGGCGCCGTTCATCTTCGCCGGGAGGACGATGCGGTCCAGCTCGTCCTGCTGGCGGCGGAGGCGGGCGGCGACGACCGCGAGTTCCTTGCCGAGCGTCGTGGGGGAGGCGGGCTGGCCGTGCGTGTGCGCGAGCATGGGCACGGCGGCGAAGGCGTGCGCGAGCGCGGCGATCTTGTCCGTCACCGCGTCCTGCGCGGCGCGCAGCACGGCGAGGCCGTCGCGGAGCATGAGCGCGTGGCTCATGTTGTTGATGTCCTCGCTCGTGCAGGCGAAGTGGACGAACTCGGCGCGGGAGGCGAGCGGCGTGCCGGCGATCTTCTCCTTGATGAAGTATTCGACGGCCTTGACGTCGTGGTTCGTCGTCTTCTCGATGTCCTTCACGCGCCGGGCGTCCGCCACGGAGAACTGCTCCGCGACCGCCCGCAGCTGCGCCGCCTCCGCGTCGGAGAGCGCCGGGCACTCCGGCAGGCCGGGATGCGCCGCGAGCGCCGCGAGCCACGCGCACTCCACCGCCACGCGCCTCTTCACGAGGCCGTATTCGGAAAAGACGTCCCGCAGGTCCTCGACCTTGGACCCGTAGCGGCCGTCAAGCGGCGAAATCGCGCAGAGCGTATCAAGCGTTGCCATCGTCCTCTTTCTTTTCTCCTGTGAGCGGTCACTAGTATACCATAATCTCCGCTACTCGCCACACTCGGCGGCGTAGTCGGGCAGCCAGGCCTGGACGTCCGCCCACCTGAAGGGCGGCTCGCCGTAGAGGAAGTGGTTGCGGAAGGGCCGGCCGTCGAGCGTCGCCTCGATCAGCACGACGCCCTGCCCGGAGAGAGAGACCCTTCCGAGCGCGAGCTTGCCGTTGGCGGGGATCTCGAATTCCTTTTCGAGGAGCGTCTTCCCCGTCGCCTTGTCGGCGAGCTTCGCATGGCCCTTCACGGCGCGGCGGGCGTCGTTCACGGCCCAGGCCGTGCCGTCGTCGACCAGGCAGACGATCTGGTCCTTCTGCGCGTTCTTGAGGGCGAAGTAGGCCTTCTTCTTCCCGCCGTAGTAGTCGACCACGGCGTCCGAGATGATCGGCCAGCCGTCGCGCACGTTCCACCAGACGAGGCCGTTGAAGCGCGTGAACTTGCGGCTGCGGAAGAGCTCGCAGAAGGTCTTCATCGCCTCGGCCTGCACGGTCTGGCTCTGCTCCACGAAGCCCGCCACGTCCTGCGCGACGGCGCCGAACATGATCTTCGCCTGGTTCGTCATGAGGCTGTTGCGCGAGCCGTGGCGCAGCACGCCGGGCGCGAGGCCCGGGTTGCACGCCTTGATCTGCCATTCGTCGTTCCAGTGGAAGTCCCGGCGCGGGTCGGCGCCGCCGTTCGTGACCTCCGTCCAGGGCGAGACGCAGCCGGGCGTCATCATCTTCTTCAGGGAGGCGAGGTTCGGGCAGCCGTGGTAGCCCATCTCGCTTGCGAACCACGCCGGGCTGTTCGTGTAGTAGGGCGTCTTGTAGGCGGCGCGCGCGCCCCAGAGGTGCAGTTCGCTCGGCTTCGCCCGGCCCGCCACCACGTCCGGCGACCGGTAGGGCGAGGACGGCAGGTAGGGGCGCGTGAGGTCGTACTCGAAGAGCACGTCGGGGATGGTCCTGCGCGAGACGCGGTCCAGGTTCGGGTCGCGGGCGAGCTTCGAGCCGACGAGCCAGGTGAACGCCTCGTCGTTCTCGTTGTTGCCGCTCCAGAGGGCGATGGACGGATGGTTGCGGTAGCGCAGGACGACGGAGAGGACTTCCTCGCGCGTCGCCCGGGCGTAGGCGTCGTCCTGCGGGAAGACGTCGCACCCGGTCATGAAGTCCTGCCACACCATCATGCCGTTCGCGTCGCACCAGTCGAAGAAGGCGTCCGGCTCGTACACGCCGCCGCCCCACACGCGCACCATGTTGCAGTTGAGGTCCCGCCACAGGTCGAGCGTGGGCACGAGGCGCTGCGCGTCGCGCCCGTGGAAGGCGTCGAGGGGCACCCAGTTCGAGCCGCGGACGTAGCACGGCTCGTCGTTGACCTTGAAGAGGAACTGGCCGGGGCGGTCGGGCCCGTACACGTCGTCCCGCACGAGCTCGATCCTGCGGATGCCGACCTTCCGCGCGTCGCGCGCGAGCACGGCGCCGTCCTTGCCGACGACCTCGGCCACGGCGTCGTAGAGGGCGGGCTCGCCGAAGCCGCGCGGCCACCAGAGGTCGGCGTCGCCGATGCCGAACTGGACGACGGGGTGGTAGGAGAAGAGGGCCGACTCCGACGCGGCCCGCGCCGCGCCGTTGCGCGACAGCGTGCAGCGCAGGCGGGCGCTGTCCAGGACCGCGAACGGCGCCTCCACGCGCGCGCGGAAGATGAACTGCGCCCGGCGGTTCTTGACGTCCAGGTCCTTGACGATCCACGCGCACTCGCGCAGGCGCACGGGGTCTTCGACCTCGAAGCGGACGCTGCGCCAGAGGCCCTGCGCGAGGACGCGCGGGAAGATGTCCCATCCGCCCATGTGCGCGGCCTTGCGGTAGCGAATCAGGTCCGCCCCCGGCTCGGCCCCGCTCGTCATGTCCCCCACGGTGGCGTGCTGCGCGTCGAGGAGGACGGGGCGCAGGAGCACCTGCACCGTGTTCGCGCCGGGCCGCACCTTCTTCGTCACGTCGAAGCGCCGCTCGATCAGCATGTTCGACGACTCGCCGACCTTCTCGCCGTTCAGGAAGACGTCCGCGAGCGTGTCGATGCCGCCGAAGACGAGCGATGCGCGGCAGCCCGCCTTCACGTCCACCGCCGGCGCCTCGAACGTCTTCGTGTAGAGCCACTGGTACGCCTCGTAGGGCCGCAGCTTCAGGACGTTGAGGCCCACCTCCATCGGCGGCAGAAGCCCCGCGTTCACGAGGTCGAGCTCGCAGTTCCCCGGCACGGTCGCCTTCACGGTCTTCGCGCCGAGCTCCGCCGCGAGCGGCAGCGTGCGCACCGCCCCGTCGTCCGGCTGCGGGAAGTAGTCGAGCCGCCAGTCCCCGTCCAGGCTGACCGTCGTCGCGCCGAACGCCCCCGCCAGGCACGCCCCCACGAGGGCGAAGACCCCGCTCTTCACATTCATCATTCGTCTCCTGTTGTCGCTTTCGCGCTATCGCTTTAACAGAATCCAAGGCGCAAGAATGCGCTTGGACCCCTGGTACTGGACAAGATGCGGCGCCCTCGTCTTCATCGAGGAAACGATTCCTGCACAGAAACCTCACTTCTGTCCAGAAACCTCACTTCTGCCCGAAGTCGGGCTCGCGGCGGCCCCGGTAGTTCGTGCGGCTGCGCTTCGCCTTCCCGGCGTTCGCCGGATGGACGAACTTCTTCTCCTTCTTCGGCTGGTCCCAGAAGCGCGTGCCCGGATGGCGGGCATGGCCCTTCTTGTTGCGCGCGCCACCCCGGACCCAGGGGGCCTGGGGCATGCCCTGGCCCTGCTTGCCGGCCTTTCGCTCGGCCTCCTCGGAGTGGAACGGCTGGTCGCGGTCGACGGGAACCGGCTTGCGGATGTAGCGCTCGACGGCCTTGAGAAGCCCGCGCTCCTCGGGGGCGACAAAGGAAATCGCCGCGCCGCTCTCGCCGGCGCGCGCCGTGCGGCCGATGCGGTGGACGTAGCTCTCCGTCTCGACGGGCAGCTCCATGTTGACGACGAGGTCGACGTCGGGGACGTCGATGCCGCGGCTCGCGATGTCCGTCGCGACGAGGACGCGCAGCGTCCCGTCCTTGAAGGCCCGCAGCGCGCGCGTGCGCTGGCCCTGCGTCTTGTCGGAGTGGATCGCCGCGGCGGCGATCTCCTCGCGCTTCAGCTTCTTCTCCACGCGGTCCGCGCCGTGGCGCGTGCGCGCGAAGACGATGACGCGGTTCCACTCGGGGTGGTTCTGCAGGAGGTGGATGAGGAGGCTGTCCTTGCTGCCCTTCTCCACGAACATGCACGTCTGGTTGATGCGGTCCACGGTGGGCGTCTCGGGCGAGATCATGACCTGGACGGGGTCGTGGACGAGCTCGCCCGCCAGCTTGAGGATCTCGGGCGAGAGCGTCGCCGAGAAGAAGAGCGACTGGCGCAGCTTGCCGGCGACGCCGTTCGCGGTGGCGCCGGGGGCGGCCTTGTTCGGCGGCAGCTTCGAGATGATGCGCTTGATGTCCGGCAGGAAGCCCATGTCGAGCATGCGGTCCGCCTCGTCGAGGACGAACATCTCCACCTTGTCGAGGAAGACGACGCCCTGCGTCATCAGGTCGATGAGGCGGCCCGGCGTGGCGATCACGGTCACGGCGCCCTTCTGGAGCGCCTTCACCTGCGGGAACTGCGACACGCCGCCGAAGACGACGGCGAACGGCAGGCCCGCGTACTTCGAGTACTTCGCGACATTCTCCGCCGTCTGGGCGGCGAGCTCGCGCGTGGGGGAGAGGACGAGCGCGCGGGGATGCCCGGCCTCGCCGCGCGGCGCCTCGCCCTCCGGCGCGCCGCCCGCCTGCAGGAGGCGGTGCAGGATCGGCAGCATGAACGCCGCCGTCTTGCCCGTCCCCGTCTGCGCGCAGCCGATGAGGTCGCGGCCTTCGAGGAGGAAGGGGACCGCCTTCTCCTGGATGGGCGTGGGGACGGAGTAGCCGACCTCGCCGATCGCGTGCTGGAGGCGGAGGTCGAGCTTCCCGAAGACGTTCGCCTCGTAGACGGCGGGCGGGGGCGCCTTCGGCAGCGGCAGCGCCTTCACGGCGTCGTCGCGCTCCGCGAGACCGGGGTGGCGCGGGCCGCGCCCGCCGCCGCCATGCCGCCGCCTCTTGTGCTTGTTGAAGAACGCCGGCCTGCCGCTTCGGAAGTCCTTGCCCCTGCCGCCGATCGGATGGTGGAAATCGCCCATGACTGTGTTGACCTTTACTTTCTTTCTTTTCTAGATGACTTCCCGGATGTACGTCTCCTTCAGCGCACGCCACAGGACCACGCAGAACGCGGAGAGCGGAATGGCGAGGAGCAGCCCCAGCAGGGAATGGAAGACGACGCCCCAGAAGATGAAGCTGAAGATGACGCCCGCGTAGCCGAGCCCGGTCTTCTCGCCCTGGATCTTCGGCGTGATGAGATAGCCGTCGAGGACCTGCCCCGTCAGCCACACCGCCAGCACGAGGACGAGCCGCAGTCCGCTGCCGCCGTCGCCGAAGTAGGCGATCGGCAGGGCGAGCGGCAGGCACGTCACCGTGCCGAAGAACGGCACGAGGTTGAGCGCCCCCAGCAGGAAGCCGATCACGAAGCCGTAGGGCAGCCCCACGAGCATGAAGCCGAGCCCGTAGAGGACGCCCTCGATCAGGCAGATCACCACCTGCCGCTGGAAGAAGTCCACGAGGATGTCGAGGAACGCGTCGATCTGCTTGGCGACGAACCCGCGCGTCCCCTCCCGGAGGAACGGCAGCTCGCGCACGTAGTCGACGCCCGTCATCGCCGGGCGCGTGAGGAAGAAGACGAAGAAGATGAGCGCGAGGAGGGCGGAGCCGATGCCCGAGAGGGACTTGATGACCCCGACGCCGGCCCGCATCGCGTCCGCCCCGTACTCGCCGCTGACCGTCGCGACGAGCGCCTGCGAGAACTTCGCGGGGTCGGTGAGGAACATGAGCGGCAGGTCGTCGGGCTTGACGCCGAGCTGCGCGAGCAGCGCCTGCGCGTTCGGGTAGTGGACGTTCAGCCACGCGCTCAGGCGCGCCGCGACCGTCGGCGCCGCATGGACCAGGTGCGCGAGCTGGTCCACGACGAACGCCCCGCAGAACCAGGTGATGACGCCCAGCGGCGCCAGGACGCTCGCCAGCATCAGGAAAAGCGCCAGCGTCGGATTGTGGACGAGCCGGTGGAAGGCCTCGTAGTAGGGCTTGAAGAAGAGCGCGAGGAAGACGCCCATGATGACGGGCACGAGCGCCGGCGCCACGAACGAAAGGCACTTCAGCACGCCCCAGCCGACGAACAGCGCGAAGGCCAGCACGACCGCAAAGGACAGCACCGTCACGCCGGCGGCAATGGTCCTCTTCTGGGTTGGCGTAAAATGAATCATGCGCATAGTATAGCAGAAAACCGCCCCGTTCGGGGGAAGGGAGGTTCTAGGTTTTAGGTTTTAGGTTTCGAGGTATCTGTCCGGCTTTATGATAGGTTTACACTTTCTTCTTGAAGCCCAAGAAGAAAGCGG
>CAVEVC010000125.1:0-17175 GCA_963618935.1 Clostridiales bacterium CCNA10
GGACGACGTGACGCCCTGCGGCCGCAACAAGTTGCGGCCCTCCCGTCGGGACTGCACGCGCGGACCTCCCGATCAGTCGGCGCGTGGCGGTCGAACGGTATAGCATCCACGCTTGCCCCGACGCACGCTTGCCCCGACGTTGGTAGGGGCGCGCGTCCCGCGCGTCCGCCCGGCCCCACGTCCGGGCGGGCCGCCGGGGACGTCGGCCCCTACCAACGGGGCGGGCCGCCGGGGACGTCGGCCCCTACCAACGGGGCGGGCCGCCGGGGACGTCGGCCCCTACCAACGGGGCGGGCCGCCGGGGACGTCGGCCCCTACCAACGGGGCGGGCCGCCGGGGACGTCGGCCCCTACCAACGGGGCGGGCCGCCGGGGACGTCGGCCCCTACCATCGGGACGGGCCGCCGGGGAGGCCGCCCCACAGCGCCACGCGCCGAGGGCGGCGCGGGTACATTGCGCGCAGGGCCGTCGTGTGGGGGCGTCATGGCGGCGCGGATATTTTTTGCATTTTTTCTTCTGCTTATAGTTGACATTTCGGATAGGGGGGGGGGTATAATACGCATGTTTACGGGGCGGTGTGCCGAGCTGGCACGTCCGCCCGGTCCGGAACTCGAAAGGAGAAAGCGAACATGCGTATCAGACACCTTTTCCGCAAACTACGGACGAGCTGCAAACTACGGACGAGACGCAAACCGCGGACGAGCCGTAAACTGGCCCTGTGGCGGCTGATGGGAATCGCGGCGGCCCTCGGCGTCGCATCCGCGTCGGCGCATGTGCTGGACGATGCCGTGTTCGATTTCCGCAACATGGGCGTCGACGCCAACGGCGACGGCGTGTTCCAGTCGGGCGAGGGGCGGGAGGCGCTGTCGCTCGGCGATGCGGCCTCCGGGCTGACGGGGGGCGTCCTGAACGGCACGTCCGGGCACGTTGTATGGCGGACGGAGCGCGTCGTCCATCCCTACACGGGCGTTTCCCGCGACGAGCAGGTCCTCTACTTCTCGCACCCCATCGAGTGGGACGACCAGGATCCCCAGACGGCAAGCATCAGCCCGAATGCCATCGTCTTCGGGGACTACCTGAAGGACCTGAAGGGGGACTATGCGGTCTTCGCGCGCGTCCGCTTCGATTCCGGCGAGACCTACTGCGGCATCAACAAGCACCAGTTCCTGACGTTTAGCTATGCCGACGGCAATGCCGGCGTGATGCTCTACTCGACGGGGACGGGCGACGCCGACCGTAGCATCGGCGTCTACTATGGGGCGACCAACGCCGTGGGCAACGCGTCCCCAAGAGACTTCACGCACCAGACGAAGTTCAGGGCGAACCAGTGGGTCGATGTCTGCGTCGTGGCCCAAGGGAGGACGTTCGCCTGCTATGTCGCCACGACGAACTCCGCCCTTGAGGTGACGACGCACACGATGGACGCCTCGCGCGTGGGGTCCTGTCCGCCCAGCCGCCATGCCTTCATGATCCTGGGGCCGGAAGACGGGCGGTCCACGAAGGCGACGAGCATCACCAACGGCATGAAGGTGGCGACCGGGTGGGGAGCCCGCACGAAGACGGCGAACATGAGTTACCACCGCGTGGCCGTGTGGGGGCGCGCGTTGACGGAGGACGAAGTGCGCGAGGTGATGGCGGAGGACCGCCCCGAGGTTTTCCGGGTCGGGTCCGCGAACGGGAAGAGCAGCGAGTTCGCGGCGGACCGCCGCACGGGCGACGCCGACGTGCGGGGCGTCTGGACGAACTTCCCGGCGGCGCTGGCCGCAGGGGACGCCGCCATCTTCCGCTTCGAGCCGCCCAACGACGGCTACGTCGGCGTTTCGCAGGCCCTGCGCTGGACCGCCACGGCGGCCTCCGCCGCCGGCACGCTGACAGCGACCCTGAACGGCCGCGCCGTCGGCACGCTGTCCGTCCAGCCCGGCCGGACGGCCGCGTGCTTCGTGCCGCCGGGCTGCATCGCCGCCGGGGAGAACGTCCTGTCCCTTGCGCGGACGGACACGCGGGCGGGGCTTGTCACGCTCGACGCGCTGGCGCTCGGCGGCGGCTGGCAGGTCGGAAAGGCCGACCTGAGCTATTGGGAGTTCTGCGAAGAATGGCTGAACACCCCGACGTTCCGCGTGACGGACAGCAACTGGAAGAATCTCCGCAGGGTCATTTCAGAGTCCAACGGGCGCACGAACATCCTTCTGCGCTTCGACGTGCCGAGGGACGTCCTGAAGGCGCGGGCGCGCCTCGTCCATTCCAGCCGGTTCGTCAACTGGAGCGCGGGGATCGATACGCGAGACCACCAGGACTACGTGGTGACGCTCAACGACCACGTCCTCGACTCAGGCGTCGTGCCGGCGAGCGGGACGGAGGTCTCCTACGAGCTTCCGGCGGAGTGGGTGCGCGAGCGCGACAACGTGCTGCGCTGGATCAACCCGGGCACGAGTTCGGTTTCCGCCGCCCCGTACTACGGCGTCGACTACTACCGCCTCGACGTGCTGCGCCCGGAAGACGGAACGCTCCTCATCCTGCGCTAGAGGCGCGCAGGGTGATGGGGGGGGGGGGGGGCGCCGGGGACGTCGGCCCCTACCAACGGGCGGGCCGCCGGAGAGGCCGCCCCGCAGCGCCACGCGCCGGGGGCGGCGCGGGTACATTGCGCGCCGAGGGCGACGTGGGGGCTTCGCGGGCGTCGTTGCCCGCCTCTTCCCGAACGATTTTTCCGTCGATTTCCCGTCCGCATTCCGTCCTGATTATTGTAAAATAGAGGCTTCCAAACGACGATGGAGTTGAAGCTGGAGGTTACGGAATGTCGGACAGTCTGAATGTGAAGCCGGCCGGGGCGTGCCGGTGGGACGCGGCGAGCCTGGGCGAGATCATGCTGCGGCTCGATCCCGGCGACGGGCGCATCCACACCGCGCGCGCGTTTCGGGCGTGGGAGGGCGGCGGCGAATACAACGTCGTGCGCGGGCTGCGGCGCTGCTTCGGGCTGCGGACGACGGCGGTGACGGCGCTGGCGGACAATCCCGTGGGGCGGCTCGTGGAGGACTTCATGCTCCAGGGCGGCGTGGACGTGGGCCATGTGCGCTGGGCGCCGTTCGACGGCGTCGGGCGGACGGTGCGCAACGGCCTCAACTTCGTCGAGCGCGGCTTCGGCTGCCGAGGGGCGCGCTCCTGCGCGGACCGCGGCCTCACCGCCGTCTCGCAGCTGAAGCCGGGCGACGTCGACTGGGACGCGCTCTTCGGCCAGGAGGGCGTGCGCTGGTTCCACACGGGCGGCATCTTCGCCGCGCTCTCCGGGACGACGGCCGAGGTCGCCGTCGAGGCCCTGAAGGCCGCGAAGCGGCACGGCACGGTGACCTCCTACGACCTCAACTACCGCGCGTCGCTCTGGAAGTCCATCGGCGGGCAGGCGAAGGCCCAGGCGGTGAACCGCGAGATCGCGAAGTACGTGGACGTGATGATCGGCAACGAGGAGGACTTCACCGCCGCGCTCGGCATCGCGGTGGAGGGGGTGGACGCGAACCTGACGACGCTCCCCGTGGCGGGCTTCGGGCGCATGATCGAGAAGGCCGTTGCGCTCTACCCGAACTTCAAGGCCGTCGCGACGACGCTGCGCGGCGTCCGGTCGGCGACGGTGAACGACTGGAGCGCGCTCTGCTGGTATCGGGGGAAGCTCCACCAGGCGGCGGCGCGTCCGTACCTGGAGATCTACGACCGCGTGGGCGGCGGCGACTCCTTCGCCTCGGGCCTCATCTACGGCTTCATGGCCTTCGACGACGCGGAGAGGGCCGTCAACTACGGCGCCGCGCACGGGGCCCTCGCGATGACGACGCCGGGCGACACGTCGATGGCGACGCTGGCGGACGTGGAGAAGCTGGTGGGGGGCGGCTCGGCCCGCGTCGACCGGTAGGGACCGATGAAGATTTCAGCGAAAGCCCGCTACGGCCTGCGGATCCTCCTCGACGTGGCGCTCCACGAGACGCACGCGCGCCCGCGCACGATCAAGGAGATCTCGGAGGCGCAGGGCATCTCCGAGAAGTTCATCAGCCGCATCGTCGTGCCGCTGCGCGAGAAGGGGATGATCAAGTCGGAGCGCGGCAAGCTCGGCGGGTTCCGCCTCGCGCAGACGCCGGGCGACATCACGCTCCTCGCGGTCATCGAGACGCTGCAGGGCCCGATCTCGCTCGTGGGCTGCGTGCTGGACGAGGCGAGCTGCCGGCGTTCAGGCGCCTGCGTCGCGCGTTCGGTGTGGACGGACGTGAACACGGCGGTGCGCGCGGCCCTGCGCGGCCTCACGCTCGAGACCGTGCTGGGGCGCGTGCGGGGCGGCGCGCCGGTGCCGGCGGCGCTGGCCGAATATGCCATTTGAACGTGAAGGGGACAACGGACAGGATGAAGATCGCGGTTGGACTTTCCGGTGGCGTCGATTCGAGCGTGGCGGCGCTTCTCCTGAAGGAGCAGGGCCACGAGGTCGTGGGCGTCACGATGAAGCTCTGGCGCGGCGCGTACCGGGGCGGCGCGCGCGATGCGTGCTACGGCCCCGGCGAGGCGGAGGACATCGACCGCGCGCGCGGCCTCGCCGAGGCGCTCGGCATCCCCTACCGCGTCTTCGACTGCGCGGCGGACTACGAGCGCGCGGTCGTGGGCTACTTCCGCGAGACGGCGCTCGGCGGGCGCACGCCGAACCCGTGCGTGATGTGCAACGCGGCGATGAAGTTCGGCCTGCTGCCGCGGCTCGCGCGCGAGGCGGGGGTGGCGTTCGACCGCTTCGCGACGGGGCACTACGCGCGGATCGCCGAGAGGGGCGGCCGGCTCGCCGTGCGGCGCGCGCTGGACGAAAAGAAGGACCAGAGCTATTTCCTCTACCGCCTCTCGCAGGAGCAGCTGGCCGGCGCCCTCTTCCCGCTCGGGGAGCTGACGAAGGGCGAGGTGCGGGCCATCGCCGCCGCGCACGGGCTTGCGGCGGCGGACAAGGCCGACTCGCAGGACTTCTATTCCGGCGAGAAGGACGAACTCATCGGCGCGCCGCCGCAGGAGGGCGAGATCGTCGACCTCGCGGGGCGCCGCCTCGGGACGCACCAAGGCTACTGGAACTTCACGGTCGGGCAGCGGAAGGGCCTCGGCGCGTTCGGGCCGGACCCGCTCTACGTGGTGCGCCTCGACGCCTGCCGCAACCGCGTCGTCGTGGGGCGGCGCGCGGAGGCGTTCGTCAAGGCGTTCGCGGTGGCGGACCTCCACTGGATGGCGCAGGCGCCGGCCGAGGGGCCGCTCGCCGCGCGCGTGAAGGTGCGCTCGACGGGGGAGCCGCTCGGGCCGGTCGTCTTCGAGAAGGGCGTGTGCCGGGCGGAGGGGGAAGGGCTCTTCGGCGTGGCGCCGGGGCAGTCCGCCGTCTTCTACGACGAAACGGGGACCATTCAGTTCGGAGGGGTGATCGCATGACGCGGCAGGAGGAGATCCGGAAGCTGGCGGCGGAACGGAAGGCCGTCATCCTCGCGCACAACTACACGCGGGGCGAGGTGCAGGACGTGGCGGACTACACGGGCGACTCGCTGGAGCTCGCGCGCAAGGCGGCGGCGGTGGAGGCGGAGGCGATCGTCTTCTGCGGCGTCTACTTCATGGCCGAGACGGCGGCGATCCTGAACCCGGGGAAGACGGTGCTCATCCCGGAGCCGTCCGCCGGCTGCCCGATGGCGGACATGATCACGGGCGCGCAGGTGCGCGCGCTCAAGGCGCGGCACCCCGGCGCGAAGGCCGTCTGCTACGTGAACTCCACGGCCGAGGTGAAGGCGGAATGCGACATGTGCGTGACGAGCGGCAACGCCGAGCGCGTGATGCGCACGTTCGGGCCCGACGAGCAGATCCTCTTCGTGCCCGACCAGCACCTCGGCGGGCACATCGCCGGGCTCCTGGGGCGCACGTACACGCTGTGGCCTGGCTACTGCCCCACGCACCAGATGGTCACGGCAAAGGGCATCGAGGCGGCGCGCGCCCTCCACCCGGGGGCGCCGGTGCTTGTCCATCCGGAGTGCCCGAAGGATGTGCGCGAGGCGGCGGACCATGCGCTTTCGACAGGGGGCATGTGCGCGTTCGCGCGCGCGAGCGCGGCGCGGGAGATCGTCGTCGGCACCGAGACGGGCATCCTGCACCGCCTCCGCAGGGAGAACCCGGGCAAGGCGTTCTACCCGGTCGCCGAGCGCATGGTGTGCCCGAACATGAAGAAAACGACGCTCGACAACCTCGCCGAGTGCCTGCGCGAGATGAAGACCGTCGTGACCGTGCCCGAGCCCGTCGCCGCGCGCGCGCGGCGGACCGTGGAGGCGATGCTCGCCATACCCTGAACGGAGAGGACGGACGGCATGGCCTTCAACCACCTTGCGCTGGACACGGGGCTTTTCCGCGGGCTCTCCGCCGCGGAGATCGCGCCGCTCATGATGCGCCTCAACGGCGTGAAGAAGACGTACCGGAAGGGGGAGACGGTCGTCCACGCGGGCTTCCGGGCCGACCGGCTCATGCTCGTGGCGGCGGGGCGCCTGCACGTGTACGAGCAGATGTCAGACGACCGTCCGGTGCTGGTGCGCGAGATCGGCGCGGGGGAGGCGCTGGGGCTCTGGATCCTGCACGTGCCCGAGATCGGGTGCTGGCCGGGCACGGTCGTGGCGGTGGAGAACTGCGCGCTTGTCTCGCTCGACATGGCGCGCGCGCGCGCGCTGTTCCAGGACCGGCACGAGGCGACGCACGTCGCCGTGCAGCTGCTGGCCAACGCCGCGCAGCTGCTCTCGCGCGAGCTCTTCTCGACGTGGCGCAAGCTTGCGGTGATGGACGCCCAGACGATCGAGGCGCGCGTCAGGATCTTCCTCACCGAGCTCAACAACGAAAGCGGCAACACGGGCGAGGTGACGGTGCCGTTCAACCGCGAGCGGATGGCCGAATACTTCGGGGTGACGCGCCCGTCGCTCTCCCGCACGCTCTGCCAGATGCGCGACCGGGGGCTTCTCTCGTGGGAACGGCGCCGCTTCCGCCTCGCGTTCTGAGCGTGCGCCTTGCGTTGTGAGCGTGTTCCCCCGCTGCCTGAGCGTGCGCCTTGCGGTGTGAGCGTGTTCCCCGCTGCCTGGGCGTGCGCCTCGCATTCTGGGCGTGTTCCCCCCGTCACGGTCACGCGATTTCCCTAAAATGTCCCCTTTACCCGCCCGGTGGGTTGTGGTATACTACTTGCCAATCAGCGGACCGTAGCGCAGCCTGGTAGCGCGTTTGCTTGGGGTGCAAAAGGTCACGAGTTCAAATCTCGTCGGTCCGACCATTCAAATTCTGAGAACGGGTTATGCAGTTGGCGCAACCACGTACAAGTGATTGTGGTACGAGGTGACGTCATTCGCACGATTTTGTTGTAGGTCGCGTCAGCTGAATAACAAGTTTCGGAGATTTCAATATTTGGATTTCAATTCGGCGCTTTCAATTCGGCGCTTTCGATCCGGCGCTTTCGATCCGGCACTTTCAATCCGGCGCTTTCGATCCGGCGCTTTCAATCCGAGGATTCCAATTCTGGGGATTCCAATTTCTGGAATTCCAATTTCTGGATTTCCCGTGCGTCAAATTGTGTGAACGCGCAGCGCTTTCGGACAATGTCGTTTAACGATGTACCAACTTTCAACGATGCGCCAGAGGGATAAACCCGCTTGTCGTCGATTGCGTTGAAGGCATGGACAATACGAATCGTCCTTCGTCGATCCATGTGGGACTTCGCTTCGGAACGATGCCTTTGGGATTCCGCCGCGAATTCTTTTGAACTCTGTTGATGCGGCAACGAAATGTCGTGATACTTGCCGTCGTAAAGGACGCAAAGGCTTTGTGAACTTTATGGCTCGCAATATTCGATTGTCGAAGCAATAGAACGATGTAGGCGGGGTGGCACGCGAAGTACCCGCGCCGCCCTCGGCGCGTGGCGTCCGAACGCGGGAGGGGCGCAACGTGTTGCGACCGACTGAACGGACAAACCAGCCCCCGATATGCGGATGTTTCAGCCTCCGGCCGGTCAACACGGAGCGCGCGGAGGTACGGGGACATGGGGACGCGGAGGGTGTTTGCGAGACTGGCTTGCGCACTACTTTATCCACGCTTTGTCCTCTACGTTATCTACGTTTTGTCCTCTCCTTTATCCATACTTTTCCCATTAGGGAAGGGAATGTTCTTACGACAAGACACATTTTTCTTACTACGGATATACGGAAACGCCCTTCGGGCGACACGGAAGGAGGATGGGGAAAGAATGTGCTTCACGCGATCCGGCAATGTTTCCGCACCATAATCCCAAGACGCTCGGGATTTCATGACGGAGCGTTCCGTGGCGAAATCCCTCATTGGATCTCTCGTATTTAATTGGCAGAAGATTTGACGTAAGATTATTTGCTATATGATAATTACTGTTTGTGTCTTGAAGTATTTGTTGTTTATGGCATTTTTGGGTACGGAACAATCTTTCTTACGCATAGAAATCTCATCAATGTAGTGGATGAGATTTCTATGCGTAAGATGGCCAAGTTTAGGGGCTAGAAAGATTGTGGGATTTCGTTTCGGAACGATGTCTTTGGGATTCCGGAATCTTTTGAACTTTGGGACGATGTAGGTGGGATGGCGCGGGTACATCGCGTTCCAGGCCATCTGGGTCCATCGCGTTCGGACGCCACGCGCCGAGGGCGGCGCGGGTACTTCGCGTTCGGGGTCTCGCGTGGGGCCGTTGGTCGTTGTGCGGGAGGGGCGCAATGCGTTGCGGTCGCGTGGGATGCGGACGCAATGAATTGCGTCCCTCCCGTGAGGCGGACCATTCGATGTCTCCGGCCCGCTTCGTCTTGGCGGGGTTCGGACGCGCAGGAGCATGTCCTTCCCGTTCTGCATGGAGCGTGTCCTTCCCGTTCTGCATGGGGACGCTTCCCGATCAGGAGGGGCGTGTTCCTGCGCGACCGATTCCGACCGAGCCGTCCACCGAGCCGCCGATTCCTTCTCCTGCTTCGGCAATCAAATAGCGTGAGCCGCCAAAAACACAAAGAACATAATGTCCTGTGTGGTCTTTGTGGCAGAGAATCAGCCTCTTTCGTTGCCGTATCCATCGGTGTGCCGATGCTTGCCACGAAGACCCGTTTTCCTGTATAATCACGGTTCTATGGACGAGAAACAGGAAACGGGGTCCGTGATGGGCTTGAGGGCGTGGGACGGCGCGGGACGCGCGCTGCTATGCGCGCTTCAGGAGGGGCGCGCGCTGCTCTGCGCGGTTCTGGCGGGCGGCATGGCGCTGGGCGCGGCGGCGGCGAAGCCGGCATGGGAGGCCGAATCGTCCCAGGCGCGCCCGTGGGTCTACAACTGGTGGATGGGGAACGCCGTCACGGAGGCGGGCCTGGAGGCGCAGGCCAAGGCGCTCGCTCTCGCCCGCCACTTTCTGATTGCGGGAGGCGCGGAAAAGGGCTAGAATATGCGCCCAGCAAGGAGAAATGTTGTCATGGCCAAGAAAGCGGCGCCGAATATTGACTGGAGCAAACTCGGGTTCGGGTTCTCCGACGTGAACTGCCACATCCGCTACACGTGGAAGAACGGCAGGTGGTCGAAGCCCAGCTTCGTGAAGGAGCCTTCCATCACGATGCACATCGGGGCGAGCTGCCTCCACTACGGCCAGCAGTGCTTCGAGGGGATCAAGTGCTTCCGCCAGAAGGACGGCCGGATCGCGATCTTCCGCCCGGACGAGAACGCGAAGCGCATGTACCGCACGGCGGAGCGCACGTGCATGCCGCCGGTGCCGGTGGAGATGTTCCTCGATGCGTGCGAGAAGGTCGTGAGGCGGAACGCCGCGTTCGTGCCGCCGTATGGGACGGGCGGGTCGATGTACCTGCGGCCGCTCCTGATCGGGACGGGCCCGCAGATCGGCGTCGCCCCGGCGAAGGAATACACGTTCATGGTCATGGTCATGCCGGTGGGCGCCTACTACAAGGGCGGACTCAAGCCGGTGCGCGCGGTGATCTTCGACCAGTGGGACCGCGCGGCGCCGCACGGCATGGGCGACGTGAAGGTGGGCGGCAACTACGCGGCGGGCATCTTCGCGCACGAGAAGGCGAAGAAGGAGGGGTGGCCCGTCGAGCTCTACCTGGACGCGAAGAGCCACAGGTACATCGAGGAGTTCGCCACGTCCAACTTCGCGGGCATCACGAAGGGCGGCGTGTACGTGACGCCCGACAGCTGCTCGATCCTGCCGTCCGTCACGAACATGTCGCTCAAGCAGTGCGCGCAGGACCTCGGCATCAAGGTGGAGTGCCGCCCGGTGCCCTACGCGGAGCTGAAGAAGTTCAAGGCGGTGGCGGCGCTCGGCACGGCGGTGGTGATCACGCCCGTGTGGGAGATCACGCGCGGAAGCCAGGTCGTCAGGATCTCCGACCCCGAGGTCGTCGATCCGACCCTGCAGGAGCTGTACGACACGATCCAGGGCATCCAGTACGGCGACCTTCCGGACCGCCATGGCTGGTGCCACGAGGTGAAGTAGGCGGCCGCCGCATTTTTGTCGATTTCGGGCTTGCTTTCCGGGCGCGAAAACGGCATAATATCCACTCAATTTTTTTGAAGAAAGAAGAGGTCCACAAATGGGTACAGGTCGTACACTCCGTAAAGAGTCCCACGTTCGTCCGTGCAAGACGCCGGCCGGCAAGGCGCGCCGCGTCAAGGCGCAGCGCCGGCGCCTCGTCAAGTTCGGTCTGGGCGAGGAAGAGGTCAAGCTCATGGGCGACGAGAACGTGCGCGTGCTCGTCCAGCGCCCGACGGCGGTCAAGAAGATGCTCGCCAAGAGGGCCGAGAAGAAGGCCGAATAGGGCGCTCCATGACGGTTGTGTCCTGTTCGGTCGACGAACGGTACGTGAATCCCCTCTTCGAGGTCTTCGACGGAGGGGATTTCATTTTGTCCTCGTACCGCGACGTGGAGGATGCGCGGACGACGATGCAGATCTTCTTCCCGGACCCCGCCGACGCGCCGCGCGCGGCGGCGGCGCTCGTGGCGGCGGGAGAGATCGTCGGCCTGGACCTGAAGCCCGAGACGGGCTCGCTTCCAGACGAGGACTGGAAGCTCGCCTACCGCAAGCACTTCAAGACGGAGGTGATTTCGCCCCGCCTCGCGGTTGTCCCCGAGTGGGAGGCGGCGGACTTCGCGGCGAAGGCGGCGGGGGGGCCGGTCCCTCGGGTGCTGGTCCTCGACCCCGGCATGGCGTTCGGCACGGGCCAGCACGCGACGACGCGCGCCTGCCTCGACTACATCGACGCGCTGGCCGCCGAGAACGCGGACCGTTCCTTCCTGGACGTCGGCTGCGGCTCGGGCATCCTTGCGATCGCGGCGAAGCTGGAGGGGTTCCGCGACGTGGCGGGGTTCGACATCGACCCCGACGCCGTCGCGAACGCGAACGAGAACGCGGCGAAGAACGGGCTGGGCGAGGCGATCCGCTTCGTGCGAGGGGACCTGTGCAACAAGTCGACGCTGCCGGGCGTCCGCCGGACGGGCGGGCGGCCGTTCGACGTGGTGGCGGCGAACGTCCTCGGTCCGGTCCTCGTGCGCTTCGCGGCTGAGATCGCGCCGCTCGTCGCGCCGGGCGGCCGCCTCATCCTCTCCGGCATCCTGGAGGAGGTCTATCCCGAGGTTCGGGCGGCCTACGCGGCGCGCGGCTTCCGCGAGGTGTCCTCGAAGCTGGTCGGCGAGTGGCGCACGGGGCTCTTTGCGGCGCGGTGAGCCCGGCGGGCGCGGAAGCGCGCGGGAAACGGAAATATCGTGTATACTATCCAGTCCCATGAACCCGAATAACCGCATCCACGCAATCGACGCGATCGCCGCCCGCGTCCCGGCGGCGCCCGCGGCGTCGCTGCCGCCCGACACGTCCCTGGAGACCTACGGCGAGGACGTCTTCGGCGAGAAGGAGATCCGGGCGTACCTGCCCAAGGCGACCGCCGCCAAGCTGCTCGCGACCGTCAACGACGGCAAGCCGCTCGACCCGTCCATCGCCGACGACGTGGCGCACGCGATGAAGGACTGGGCGCTCTCGAAGGGGGCGACGCACTTCACCCACTGGTTCCAGCCGCTCACGGGTGGGACGGCCGAGAAGCACGACGCCTTCCTGGAGCCGGCCGGCCCGGCGCAGGCCGTGCAGCGCTTCAGCGGCCGGAACCTCATCGGCGGCGAGACGGACGCCTCCAGCTTCCCGTCCGGCGGCCTCCGCTCCACCTTCGAGGCGCGCGGCTACACGAGCTGGGACCCCACGAGCCCCGCCTTCATCAAGCGCCACGCGAACGGCGCGACGCTCTGCATCCCCACGGTCTTCTGCTCCTACACGGGCGAGGCGCTGGATTCCAAGACGCCGCTCCTCCGCTCCGTGCAGGCCCTCACGAAGGCGACGCGGCGCCTCCTTGCGCACTTCGGCCTGCCGGGCGACGCGCACGTCTCCGTCACGCTCGGCGCGGAACAGGAGTATTTCCTCGTCGACCGGAACTTCTACCTTCTCCGCCCCGACCTGCTCCAGACCGGCCGCACCGTCTTCGGCGCCGCCTCGGCGAAGCACCAGCAGCTCGACGACCACTACTTCGGCTCGATCCGCCCGCGCATCCTCAAGTTCATGAACGAGGTGGAGGACCGCCTCTGGCGGCTCGGCATCCCGGCGAAGACGCGCCACAACGAGGTCGCCCCCGCCCAGTTCGAGCTTGCGCCGACGTTCGAGGACCTCAACCTCGCCGTCGACCACAACATGCTCGTCATGGAGACGCTGCGCCAGACGGCCGAGCGCAACGGCCTCGTCTGCCTCCTCCACGAGAAGCCCTTCGAGGGCGTCAACGGCAGCGGCAAGCACTGCAACTGGTCCATCGCCTACGGCGGGCGCAACCTGCTCAACCCCGGGTCGAACCCGAAGGAGAACGCGATCTTCCTCACGGTCCTCTCCGCCATCGTCCGCGCCGTCGACCTGCACGCCGACCTCCTGCGCGCCGCGACGGCCGGCGCGGGCAACGACCACCGCCTCGGCGCGAGCGAGGCGCCGCCCGCGATCATCTCCATCTTCCTCGGCGACGAGCTCTCCGCCGTCATGCGCGAGATCGAGACGGGCAAGGCCGAGAAGACCTCCGGCCGCGCCCGGCTCAAGATCGGCGTGGACACCCTGCCGCCGCTGCCGCCGGACACGACGGACCGCAACCGCACCTCGCCCTTCGCCTTCACCGGCAACAAGTTCGAGTTCCGCGCCCCCGGCGCCTCGCACAACTGCGCGATGAACCAGATGGTGCTCAACACGATCGTCGCGGAGTCGATGGACGCCATCTCCGACAAGATCGAGGCGATGCCGGGCGACTTCAACGCGAACCTCCAGAAGCTCCTCCAGCGCCTCATCCGCAAGCATCGGCGCGTCCTCTTCAGCGGCGACGGCTACGCGGCGGACTGGCCGGAGGAGGCCGCCCGGCGCGGCCTCCCCAACCTCGCCGACACGCCCGCCGCCATCGAGCCCCTGCGCGCCCCGGCCAACCAGGCGATCTTCGAGCGCTACGGCGTCCTCACGCGCCCGGAGCTCATGAGCCGGCACGAGATCGCCCTGGAGGACTACGAGCGGCGCGTCCGCATCGAGGGCGGCATCGCCCTGGAGATCGCGCGCTCGATGATCCGCCCCGTCGTCGCGGACGAGTTCTCGAAGCTCGCGACGGCGATCTCCCTTGCGAAGAAGGACGGCCTCAAGGTGGGCGTGACGGGCCTCAAGGCCCTCTCGCTCAAGCTGGGCGCGGGCCTCGACGACCTGCACGTCAAGTGCGAACGCCTCGGCAAGGCCCTCGCCAAGGGCGGCGCCGCCGGGCAGATCGCCGCGACGGCGGACCTTCGCCGCACGGTCGATGCGCTCGAATACCTCGTGGACGACGGCCGCTGGCCGCTCCCGAAGTACCGCGAGATGCTGTTCATCTACTGATTCGTTTTTTCATTTCAAGAAAGGGGCTGGCATTCAATGGCGGAGAA
The DNA here is from genome assembly GCA_963618935.1 of Clostridiales bacterium CCNA10. Classification (GTDB taxonomy): domain Bacteria; phylum Verrucomicrobiota; class Kiritimatiellia; order RFP12; family UBA1067; genus RUG572. Next base: position 13,981 of record CAVEVC010000125.1, read on the forward strand.
CTGTTCGCACGACTGCGAAAGCTGCTCGAGCGCGTGCGCGGAGCGGAAGGACGGCAGGCCGGACTTCCGGGCGAAGCTCAACCAGTGGTCGCGCGTGGGGAAGGTGGTGGCCGTGGCCAGCGGCAAGGGCGGCGTGGGCAAGAGCCTCGTCACGTGCCTGCTCGCGGCGGCGGCGGCGAAGCGCGGCCTGAAGGCCGCCGTCCTGGACGCGGACATCACGGGTCCGTCGATCCCCCGCGCGTTTGGCCTTGCGGGCGGCACGGCGAACGGCCCGAACGGCATTGAGCCGCGCGTCTCGAAGGGCGGCGTGCGCGTCATGTCCCTGAACCTGCTCGTGGAGAACCCGGGAGACCCCGTCGTGTGGCGCGGCCCGGTCATCGCCGGCGCGGTGAAGCAGTTCTGGACGGACGTCTTCTGGGGCGACGTGGACGTGATGTTCGTCGACATGCCGCCGGGGACGGGCGACGTGCCGCTCACGGTCTTCCAGAGCCTGCCCGTGGACGGCGTCGTCGTCGTCGCCTCGCCGCAGGAGCTCGTCGGCATGATTGTGGAGAAGAGCGTGCGGATGGCGGAGATGCTGGAGAAGAAGGTGCTCGGCCTCGTCGAGAACATGAGCTACTTCACCTGCCCCGACTGCGGGAAGAGGCTGGAGGTCTTCGGCCCGAGCCGCGTGGACGAACTCGCCGCCCGGCACCGCATCCCGGTCGCGTGCCGTCTGCCGGTCGACCCCGCGTTCGCCGCCGCCGTCGACCAGGGCGCCGTCGAATCGCTCGCCTGCCCCGACCTCGCCCCGCTCGTAGACGCCCTCTTCGCCTCCGCTTGACAACGCTTTTAGGAAAGGACCGACCATGGACAGCGAAAAGCCCCTCGTGGGCATTGTAATGGGCAGCGACAGCGACTGGCCCCTTGTGAAGAAGGCGTGCGACACGCTGGACAGCTTCGGCGTCCCCTACGAAACGCGCGTCATCAGCGCGCACCGCACGCCGGAACGCGCGCTCGACTATGCGCGGACGGCGGAAGGGCGCGGCCTCAAGGTCGTGATCGCCGCCGCCGGCGGCGCGGCGCACCTCGGGGGCGTGCTGGCGGCGGGCACCGTCCTGCCCGTGGTCGGCATCCCCGTGGCGGGCGGCGCCCTCAACGGGCTCGACGCGCTCTACGCGACGGTGCAGATGCCATCGGGCGTGCCCGTGGCGACGGTGGCCTGCGGCAGCGCGGGCCCCGTGAACGCGGCGCTCCTCGCCGTCCAGATCCTCGGCACGGCCGACCCGGCCCTCCGCGAGAAGTTCCGCGCCCACAAGGCGGCGCTCGCGGAGAAGGTCGAAGCGGCCAACGCGCGGATCCATGCGTAGAAGGGGCATGCGCCTGCGGCCTCTCGGCCAAGGGCGGACAGCCGACCTCCCATGAAGCTCCGGGTCTTTGCAAGCGGATCGAAGGGGAACTGCCTGGCGGTGCGCGGCGGCGGGAAGCTGCTGCTGGTGGACTGCGGGCTTTCCTGCCGGGAACTGACGAAGCGCATGGCCGCGTGCGGGCTTTCGCCCGACGCGGTGGACGGCGTGCTCTTCACGCACGACCACAGCGACCACTGCGCGGGCATCGCGACGTTCCATCGGCGCTACCCGCAGGCGACGCTCTACGCCAATGGCGAGACGGCGGACGCCATTGCGTCCGTGACCGGCGTGGAAGAAGGCTGGTGTACGTTCGAGACGGCAGAGGCGTTCGCGGTCGGGGGGCTGACCATCTCCTCCTTCTCGGTGCCGCACGATGCGGCGGACGCCGTCGGCTACCTGATCGGGGACGGCGCCTCGTCGCTCTTTGTCGGAACGGACATGGGCGTGATGACGCTCCCCGCGAAGGAGGCGCTGGCGCGCGCGACCTGCGCGGTCCTGGAGGCCAACCACGACCCCGAGCTCCTCGCCCGCTCCGACCGCCCCGAATCGCTCAAGCAGCGCATCCGGGGACGGAGCGGACACCTCTCGAACGACCAGGCCGCAGACGCGCTCCGCGAACTCAATCCGCAGAATCTCCGCACGCTTCTGCTGGCCCACCTTTCAAGCCAGTGCAATGCGGACTACCTGGCCGTGGAGGCGATGGAGCGGGCGCTGCGGGACCTCCGCCGCACGGATGTCACGCTCGCCGCGCTCGCCCAGGACGAGCCGAGCGCCCTGTATGAGTTCTGAGGCGCCGGCATCCCGGCACGCCTAGCCTTTCCAGAGGCCGTGGAGGTTGCAGAAGGCGTAGACGGCCTTGACCGTTTCCTGCGGGGCGAGGGTGAACGTCGCCTGCGGGGCGTCGCCGGGGGCGAGATGCCGGCAGTGGCAGCCCGTTGAGGTTTCAAGGGCGATCCACTCGATGAAGTGGACGTCGAGCATGGGGTGCGCCGCCGATCCGACCGCCACCTGCACGGTCTGCCCTTCGATGGTGGAGACGGGGACGTGCTTTTCCTGCGCGCCGTCCGACGTGTTCGGCACAAGCGCGCGCATGGGATGCCCGCAGCAGAAGGTCTCGGCGGCTGTTTCCTTGACGGGCAGAAGCGTCTTGCCGCATACGGCGCAACGGAGAAGTTTCATGTCGGGACTCCTTTCTGGTTGAGGTTGCGTCCATTCTTCGGACGAAAGTGCTTTCATTCTACACGAAAACGAGTTTTCCGTGTGATGTCGAATCGTAGGGATTTTTCGTCTAAGCGCGCCTAGTTTCTTTTACTGTCGCTTGATTTGCCGATTCGTTGCAACGCGCAGAAGGCGCAAGGCGTGGCTGGACGTCAGAAGACATGAGGCGGGGATTTGCGGCAGATGGCGCAAGGTGGCTAAGGGGCGTTATAGAAGCGGCAACAAAATGGATTGATCGTGCGGGAGGGCGCGTGTCCTCACGCGCCGCACATCCGGCGGCTGGGGACAGCCGCCCTCCCAGCGGAATCGACACAATTATAGATACGGCAACGAAATATGGTGATTCTCTGCCACAAACGCAAAGAACGCAAGGGCTTTGCGGCCTTTGTGTTCTTTGCGGCTCACACTATTTGATTGCCGAAGCGAGAAAGGCTGTGATGCCTGGGTAAAAATCGAGAAGCGCCCTTGTTCCTGACATTCGGCTAACAAACCGGCTGTATACTGTCCGTCACAGACACACAACCCAACCTGCGATCGGCTTCGGCCGATTCATTGAGGGTTCTGCCGCGCCCAAGAACAGGAAATGCGG
>CAVEVC010000126.1:0-10515 GCA_963618935.1 Clostridiales bacterium CCNA10
TTTCATGCCAAGTATCGTATCAAAAACAGTTAGGCCCGTCAATCAGCCACCCAGTTTCTTCTTTGAAGGTGGAGAAGAGACTGGCTCTACATTATGCCTTTGCGGCCCACAATATTTGATTGCCGAAGCAATAGTTTTTTGGAAACGCCGCTTTTACGAGAAAAGGCGGGCGAGCTTTTCCAGCTGGGCGACCTTCGCGACGAGCTCGGCTCGCTTCGTCTTCTGTCCCTCGATGATGGCCGCCGGGGCGTGCGAGACGAAGGCCTCGTTCGCGAGCTTGGCGTCGATGGACGCGATGAAGCCCTGCGCCTTCTGGAGCTCGGCCGCGACGCGCTTCGCCTCGGCGGCCTTGTCCACCAGGCCCTCCAGCGAGAGGTACACCGTGCCGAGGCGTCCGAGGGCGCCCGGCATCGCGAGCTCCGCCGCATCGGAGAGGATCTCGACCGACTCGGCGCGGAAGGCGCGCTTGAGCGTCTCGGCCTCGGCCCGGAGCTGTTCGGCGGCGGCCGCGTCCTTCGCGGCGACGGTCACCTTCACGAACGCGGCGGGGTTCACCTTGTATTCGGCGCGGAGGGCGCGGAGGGCGGTGATCATCTCGCGCTTCGCCTCGACGAAATCGTAGACCGCGTCCGTAAGGCCCCAGGCGGCGCGCTCCCCGGGCGTGTAGCCCGTCGGGAACGGCGCGCGCAGGATCGTCTCGCCGTCCTTCAGGAAGCCGAGCTGGTGGGCGACCTCCTCGGTGACGAACGGCATATAGGGGTGGAGGAGGCGCAGGGCCTTCCAGAAGACGTCGCGCAGGATCGCGAAGGCGACGGCCTTGTCGGGCGCGTCCTTCGCGTATTCCACGTACCAGTCGCAGATCTGCGTCCAGAAGAAGTCGTAGACGGCGAGGGCGGCGTCCTGGATGCGGTATTTCGCGAGCAGGTCGTTCACCTTCTCGCACGCCCGCTCGCAGGCGACGAGCATGTGGCGGTCGTCGGTGGAGAGGGAGGCGGCGCCAAGGCCGGAAGGGACGGCGGCTCCGGCGTCGGAAGGGACGGGGGCTCTGGCGCCCCCGAACCCCGCCTGCGGAATCGCTTCGCGGTTCATTTCCAGGAAGCGCGCCGCGTTCCAGATCTTCGTCGCGAAGTTGCGGCCGACCTCGAACTTCTTCATGTCGACCTTGGAGTCGCAGTCGAGCGAGGTGATGAGCGCGAGGGAGAAGCGCAGCGCGTCGGCGGAGTATTCCTCGATGATCTTGAGGGGGTCGAGGGCGTTGCCGAGGGACTTCGACATCTTGCGGCCCTGCGCGTCGCGCACGATGCCGTGGATGACGATGTTCGCGAACGGGGGCTTCTTCATGAAGTGGATGCCCGCCATCATCATGCGCGCGACCCAGAAGAAGATGATGTCCTGCGCCGTCACGAGGTCGCTCGTCGGATAGTAGTAGGCGAGATCCTTCGTCTGCTCCGGCCAGCCCAAGGTCGAGAACGGCCAGAGCCACGAGCTGAACCACGTGTCGAGGACGTCTTCGTCCTGCACGAGGTCGTCGAGCGTCAGGGCCGCGTTGCCGGTCTTCGCCTTCGCCTGCTCCAGCGCCGCCTCCGCGCTCTCCGCGACGAAGACGAGGTCGTCGGACGGCATGGGAGGGACGCGCTCCGTCGCGTCCGCGGCGGACGGCACAGAGGCCGTCCCTCCCGTCGCGTCCGCATTCTGCGGATTCTTCTTCAAATACCACGCGGGAATCCGATGCCCCCACCAGAGCTGGCGGGAGATGCACCAGTCCTGGATGTTCTCCATCCAGTTGAAGTAGATCTTGCTCCAGCGCTCGGGGACGAAGCGGACCTCGCCGGACTTCACGGCGGCGATCGCGGGCTCGGCGAGCGGCTTCATCTTGACGAACCACTGCTTGGAGAGGCGGCTTTCGACGACCTCGTGGCAGCGGTAGCAGTGGCCCACCTGGTTGTCGTAGTCCTCCACGTGGTCGAGGAACCCGCCCGCCTCCAGGTCCGCCACGAGCGCCGTGCGGCACGCGAAGCGGTCCAGGCCGCAGTACTTCGCGCCGGCGCGCGCGTTCATGTGCCCGTCGTCGGTCATGATGTCGATCTCGGCGAGGCCGTGGCGCCTGCCCACGAGGAAGTCGTTCGGGTCGTGCGCGGGCGTGATCTTGACGATGCCGGTGCCGAACGCCTTCTCCACGTAGGCGTCGGAGATGACGGGGATTTCGCGGCCCGTGAGCGGCAGGACGACCTTTTTGCCGACGAGCGCGGCGAAGCGTTCGTCCGACGGGTTCACCGCCACGGCGGTGTCGCCGGGCAGCGTCTCGGGGCGCGTCGTCGCGACGACGATGTAGTCGGCGTTCAGCTCGCCCTGCACGCCGCGCGCGCTGCCGGCGACGGGGTAGCGCACGTACCAGAGGTGGCCGTGGTTCGGCTCGTGCTCCACCTCGTCGTTCGCGAGGGCGGTGCCGCAGCGCGGGCACCAGTTGACGATGTAGTTGCCCTTGTAGACGAGCCCCTCGTCGAAGAGCTGCGTGAACACCTTCGTGACGGCCTTCGAGCAGCCCTCGTCGAACGTGAAGCGCTCGCGCTGCCAGTCCGTGGAGTTGCCGAGCATGCGCTGCTGGTGGACGATCGTGCCGCCGTACTGGTTCTTCCACTCCCACACGCGCGCGACGAACGCCGCGCGCCCGAGGTCCTGGCGTCGCCTGCCCTCCTTCTTGAGCGCCTTTTCGACGACGTTCTGCGTCGCGATGCCCGCGTGGTCGGTGCCCGGCAGCCACAGCGTGTTGAAGCCGCTCATCCGGCGCCAGCGCACGAGCACGTCCTGGATCGTCTGGTTGAGCGCGTGGCCCATGTGGAGGATGCCCGTCACGTTCGGCGGCGGGATGACGACGGAATACGGCGTGCCGTGCCCCGGCTCGTCATGGAAATGCCCGTTCTTCTCCCAGATCGGATACCACTTGGCCTCGGCGGCCTTGGCGTCGTAGCGCTTGTCCATCATCTTGTTCGACCCTTCTTGAAATGGGGGCATAGTATAGCATTCGGGCGCGCAGCGGGCAACCCGCGCGCGCGGCCGGGGGCGCGGCGGGGCCGGCTAGATCCGGCGGAGCGCGTAGGCGCGCGTGCCGAGGCCCATGCGCTCGCCCTCGGCGACGGCGTCCTGCCAGCGCGTGGCGGGGTGCATCGTCGCGAAGAGGTCGCCGCGGGTGTCGCGCCCCGCGAGGCAGCCGTTCGGCATGAGCGGCGCGGCGTTGCAGAGGTCCGCGCACGCCTGGTCGAGCGCCACGGGGTCGTGCGAGGCGGCGATGCCGAGGTCGGGGATGAGCGGCACGTCGTTCATCGCGTGGCAGTCGCAGTGCGGCGAGACGTCGCAGACGAAGGAGACGTGGAACGCCTGGCGCCCCCGCACGACGGCGGCCGCGTATTCGGAGATCTTGCCGTGCATCGCCGTGCAGGGCTCGCCGAAGTCGCCCTGGACGGCGTCGCGGTTGCAGGCGCCGATGCAGCGGCCGCAGCCCACGCAGAGCCGCGGGTCGATGCGCGCGCGGCGGTCCGGGCCGAGCGTGCAGGCGCCGTGCGCGCATTCGCGCGTGCAGCGGCCGCAGCCCACGCAGCGGGCGGCGTCCACCGTGGGGTGGACGGACGAGTGCATGGCCTTCTTGCCCGCGCGCGAGCCGCCGCCCATGCCGAGGTTCTTGAGCGCGCCGCCGATGCCGGTCATCTCATGGCACTTGAAGTGGGTGAGCGAGACGACGACGTCCGCGTCGACGAGCGCGCGGCCGATGAAGGCCTCCTTCACGTACCGGCCGTCCGGCAGCGGCACGGCCACGTCGTCCGTGCCGCGCAGGCCGTCCGCGATGAGGATGGGGCAGCCCACGGAGAACGGCGAGAAGCCGTTCTCCCAGGCGAGCTCCAGGTGCTCGAGCGCGTCCTTCCGGCGCCCCACGTAGAGCGTGTTCGCGTCGGTGAGGAAGGGCCGGCCGCCCTGCGCCTTGACGAAGTCGACGAGCGTCTTCGCCCAGTTCGGGCGCAGGTAGGCCAGGCAGCCGCCTTCGCCGAAGTGCATCTTGACCGCGACGAACTTCCCCGCGAGGTCAAGCTGCGCCAGACCCGCCGTCTTCAGGAGGCGGGTGAACTTCTGCTGAAGGTTCTCCGCGTCGCTGCAGCGGAAGTCGGTGAAGAAGACGGCTGCCGGGTCCATGGGCGGGGCCCCTCCTAGTAGGCGAAGCCCGAGCGGAGGTAGGGCTTGACGAGCGCGTTCGCGTCCGCGTTGTCGAACCGCTGCTTCTTCGAGCACCAGTTCAACTTGCCGGGCACGCGCTGCGCGATGCAGCCGACGAGGATGCCCTCCATCTGCGGGATGGAGTACTCGACGTCGGAGAAGCAGCGCGAGTGCGTCTGGTCGTAGACGCAGCCCGTGCCGTTGATGGCGTCGAGGAACTCGATGTACTGGCCCATGCCGAAGCCGGCCATCTGCACCGAGGACTTGCCGAGGGCGGCCGAGGCCTCCGAGCGGAACGGGATCTTGCGCGCGACGGCCTTGGCGCCCTCGTGCTGGAAGACGTCGACGAACTTCTCGTCGCCGTTCAGCGCGATCGCGCACTTCCCGCCGTAGTCGTCCTGCATGAGCACCGCGCCCTTCGAGCCGATGATGTAGCAGCCCGTGTCCGGGATCTCGCCGAAGGTCTTGACGACCTTCTCCATCTTCTCGGCCGGCGGCTTGAGCGCGCTCTTGCCGGGCTTGTCCATGTCGTAGCCGTCGTACCAGTAGAGCGTGACGGCCGGGAGCTTGACGCCGGGGCGGACCTTCGAGTCGCGCGCGCGGTAGAAGAGCTTGACGATGGACTTCGACGGGTAGGCCGTGTCGTTCTTCTCCTCGATCCGGACGCACTCGGCGCCGGAGACGTCGGCGAGCTCGAGCCCGCGGAACGGCATGTTCATCGTGTGGCACGCCATGTCGCCGAACGCGCCGCAGCCGAAGTCGAAGAAGCCGCGCCACGTGAAGGTGTGGTAGACGTTCTTGCCGAGCTTCCAGGGGTCGTAGACCTTCGCGTCCGCCGGGTACTGATCGAGGAAGGGGCGGTCCTTCGCCGTGGCGAGCCAGGCGTTCCAGTCGAGGCCCTTGCGCACGGGGTCGCCCTTCGGGTGGGCCTTCACGTAGTCGGCCACGCCCTTGCCCTGCGGCCACACGGCGCGGTTCGTCCACACGTGGACCTCCGCCACGTCGCCGAGGATGCCGCTCTGGACGACCTCGGTGCAGCGGCGCATCGAGTCGAGCGAGGAGCCCTGGTTGCCCATCTGCGTGACGACGCCCATCTCGCGGGCGGTGCGGTTGAAGTAGTCGAGCTCCCAGAGCGTGCGCACGAGCGGCTTCTGCACGTAGACGTGGATGCCGAGCTTCATCGCCTGGATCGCGACGGGGGCGTGGACGTGGTCCGGCGTGGAGACGGTCATCGCCTCGACGCCGAGCTTCACGCAGTCGTCGAGCAGCCTGCGGTAGTCGGTGTAGAAGGGCACCTTCATCGGGTCGAAGTCGAAGCCCGCCGGGAGCTTGCCCTTCTTGCGCTCGCCGTCGATCGCCTGCGCCGCGCGCGTGCGCATGTTCGCGTCCGCGTCGCACATCGCGACGACCTCGGCGAGGCCGCTCTTCACCATCGGCATCCAGTCCGAATAGCCCTTGCCCATCACGCCGACGACGGCGAGGCGGATCTTGTGGCCGAGCTGGCCGGTGCGCCGGGGTCCCTTCGTCGTGCAGCCCGCCAGCGCAAAGCCGGCCGAGGCGCCCAGGAACCCTCTTCTGCTGATGTTCAGCTTCATTGTCCTTGTTTTCCTTTCTGTGTTGCGAGAAACCTCTTCTAAGGTCTCTTGAGTATACCAAAACCCAGCCGGTCCGTCGCGCCGCCCGCGTCATCCGCGCACGGCGAGCGTCAGGGAGCCCGTCTGGCCCTTGAGGAGCTTCGGGCGGAAGAGCGGCACCGTGACGAGGGCCTCCTCGCCCTCGCCCGGCAGGCATTCCAGGTCGAGGACGCCCTGCGCGATGACCTTGGGCGCGTCCTTCTCGCCCACCATCGCCGCCAGCGCGTCCGCCGGCGCGGAGGCGAGGTCCCCGTACCCCAGCATCGCCTTCTCCACGAAGTCCGCCCCCTGCTTGAGCGCGTACTTCGCCGCGAGGCGCAGGAAGCGGCGGACCTTCTGGACGCTGACCGGCTCGGTGACGGAGACGGCGAACGCCGTGTGCCCCTCCACCTCCTCGCGGAACAGGACGCGCCGCGCCCACGGCTCGTCCGTGAACGACACCTTCCCCTTCCGGAACACGAACTCGCGGGCGGCGCTCCGCTTCGCGATGCCCGCGCGCGGCCAAATGAGGTCGACCGCCCCGAGGTTGCGGCTCTTCAGGAGCCCCCTCTCCGGCACCCCCGTCATCTCGCCCTGCACGAGCAGCACCTCGATCAGGCGTTTCGTCTTTGCGGCCATGGCTTGTCCTCCTTGTTGCTTCGCGGTGCGGCGCCCGCGCATCAGGCGCCGCGTATGAGTTCGCGCCCGACGCTGACGATGCGCCGGTCGATGCGCGTCTTGATCTGGCTCACGGAATTGCGGGAGATCCCGAACGCGCGCGCGACCTCGCCGATGTCGCGCCCCTCCAGCGCATACGCCCGGTAGACGTTCCGGTCGCGCTCGGACAGCGCCGTCTTCGTCAGCACGTGTTCCACGGCGGACTTCAGGACGGCCTGGCGCCACGCCGCGTCGATCGCCTCCGGCGACTCCTCCGCGGCGACCAGCGCCTCCCCGACCGACCGCGCCCCCTCCCCGTCGCGGTCGTCGCGCAGGGCGTCGATCGACACCCTCCGGTCGTTGCCGCGCGCCACGTTCCGGCGGTGCAGCATGTGGACCTCGTTCACGATCATCGTCGCGAGGTAGGAGTGGAAGCGCCCCTTCTCGGGCGAATACTGCCCGCTGCGCAGCACGTCGACGAGCTTGCCGAGCACGAGCATCACGATGTCGTCGGCGTTCTCCTCGCCGCCCTTCATCGCCGCGAACTGGCGGATCGCGCCGGAATAGGCGTTCCAGAACCGCACCCAGGCGACGGAATCCGACGAGGGGCCGAGGTCCCGGATCTTCGCGATCAGCGTGACCGCCGTCTCTGGAAACGTGGCGCTCATTGCTCGGCGATCTTCCCCAGGCGCTCGACGGCGCCGTCGAGCAGCATGCGCAGCGGCTGGTTGTCGCCGTTCTGCAGATAGGGCTCGCCGGCGAACTCGACCGCGTCGAACGGCGAGTCCTCCGCGTCGTCGTCCAGGGCGTCGCGCAGATGCTCCAGCTGCTCGGCGGCCTTCTCCACGGTGAGCGTCCCCAGCTGCAGGCCCGACAGGACCGGCCGCGTCAGGACGAAGGCGTCGTCCCGCGCGACGGCGAAGTCCGCGCGCGACGGCATCACCACGTCCCCCTTCTCGTTCGTCTGCTCCTCCCCCTTCGCGGCGGCGGGGATCTGGAAGAGGAGGTCGAAGGGGATGGGCTGGGGCCGCGTCTCGTACCACTGCATCTTCGCGCGCAGCGCCCGCACGTCCGCCCGGACGAACCAGAAGCCCGCGCCCAGGCCGGCCGCCAGCGCCAGGGCCACGCCCACAAGCGCCCGCGCCACGTGGCGCGCCCGGTGCCCGCGCGTCTTCTCGCGCGCGCACTTCTCCTCCAGCCGCGCCAGCCGCCGCTCGGCGTCCGCCGCCTTCTCCTCGGCATAGGAGAGGCATGCGCGCCCCTCGGGGTTCGCGTGCAGCAGCTTCGGGATGATGCGCCGCCAGACGGGGTCGTAGGTCTCCAGCATCGCCGCCACGTCGGTCCGCGCGTCGCACCACGTCCCCGTCAGCAGCCTGTATACGATCACGCCCAGCGCGTACCAGTCGCTCCGCTCCGTCGCCGCCGCGCCCATCTCGACCTCGGGCGCCATGTAGCCGACGGACCCCATCACCGTCTTCTTCCCGTCCCGGATGCCGATCAGCGTCTGCACCGTGTCCACCACGGCGCGGCGCCCGTCTTCGGGGTCGAAGACGCGCGAAATGCCGAAGTCCGTCAGCACGGCGTGGCCGTCCGGGCCGATCAGCACGTTCTGGAGCTTGAGGTCGCGGTGGACCACGCCCTTGCCGTGGATGTAGGCGAGCGCGTCGCGGATGTCGTCGTACCACCGCCCGACCGTCTCCTCGTCGGCCTCGCCGTCGGAGAGGTCCGCCAGGCTCTTCGGGCTGCCGTCCGGCGCCAGCACGAGGTCCATCGCGAAGTAGGGCCTCCCCTCGTCCGTCTCCCCGATGTCCGTCACCTTGACGATGCGCGGATGGCCCAGCTTGGCCAGGAGCCGCCCCTCCACGTCGAAGCGCCGCCGCACGTCGGGGTCGTCGTTCCGGTATGCGTAGACCTTCAGCGCATGGCGGCTCCCGAGGCGCGGATTCTCCGCCTCGTAGACTTCGCTCATGCCGCCCTTGCCCAGGACGCGGATGACGTCGTATGCACCAATCTTCATGGACCAAACCCGTTTTCGGGCTTGTAGGATAGCACACGGACCACCCTCCCGTCAAGCCCGCCCCCCTTGACGCGACCGGCCGCAGCAAGCTGCGACCCTCCCGTGAGGAAACCGACCGGGAGGGACGCAATTCATTGCGTCCGCCCCCACGGCACGCCGTCAGCGGGAGGGACGCAATTCATTGCGTCCGCCCCCACGGCACGCCGTCAGTCCTGCGACGGCCCGTAGAACTCTTCGGCGTCCTCGTCGTCGCAGTTGTCGCCGGAGGGATCGTTGTACCACTCGTCCAGCTGCTCGGGCGTCGTGATGTTCTCCTCGCCCGTCAGGAACTCGACCGCCTCGCGCAGGGCCGCCTTCGCGGCGTCCGTGCCCGTTGACCAGATCTGCTTGATCGTCGCCACGGCGACGGAGGGCCGCATCTCGTTGAGGCTCATCAAAATCGATTCCATCGCGTCGGCGTCGTCGATCACGGCCGCCGCCGCCGTCACGATCGACGCCAGCTCGCGGTCGCCGTTCGCCTCGACGAGCGCGCTTTCATAGGCTTCGACGGCCTCCGCCACGACCTCCCTGTCGCCGTCCCCCAGAAAGCCCGCGATCTCGGGCAGGGCCGCGATGCCGATCCACGACACCGCCTCCAGCGCCGCCCGCCGGATCGGCAGGGGAATGCCGTCCGGCCACTCCTTGGACTTCTGCAGCTTCTGCACGAGCGCCAGCACCGTCTTGTGGTCGTCCTCGTCCAGCGCCTTGCGGATGGCCTCGATGAGCGCGCGCTGTTCCGCCGTGAGCGCGGCCTCGTCCGCGTCGTCCAGGTCAAACGACGGCTTCCCCCGCGTCATCACCTCGTCTGCGGACTTCTTTGCGGACGATGCGATCCGCGCGGCGCGGGCGCGCTTCCGCGTCGCCTTGTCCCGCGCCTTGCCGTCGGAACGGCGCACGCCGGCCGGCGCGTCCGGGCGCCCGTCCTCGTCCCCGCCCGCCAAGTGGACGTAGGCCACGCCCGCGCAGATGAGCGCGGCCGCCACCCCCGCGACCATGAGTTTGACAGTCTTCATCATATGATACTATATGCGCCCGGTTTGCCGAGATGACAGAAAAAACGCACTTCTTTTTTTCCGTCCGTCCACGGCGCCAGACAGGAACGAGGCCCGCCATGAAACTCTCATTCGGATCGATTCAGCGAAAAGGACGCGCGCTTTACTACGTTTCACGCCTCGACGGGCGGCAGCGCTGGATCGCCCTCAAGACCGGCGACCCCCGCCTCGCCCGCCTGCGCGCCCGCCTGCTCGCCCCCGCCTCCGACGGCAGCCCGGCGGCCTGGCTGCGCCAGCTCGTCCGTCTGGGCGAAAAGGCCCGGCGCCGCCTCCAGAGGATCGAACGCCGCTCAACGCCCGGCTGGGCCAGCCTCTGGGACGACTTCCTCGCCTGCGCCCGCACCCCCATCCCCGCCGCAAGCCACGCCAGCTACCGCCGCTGGCTCGTCCTGCTCGCGCAGGCCGCACGCCCCCGGGCCCCGGACGACCTGACGGCCCTGGACGCACGCGCCATTGCGGACGCCCTGCGGAAGACCTACCTCTCCGTCAACCGGATGATCCGCTTCTACCGCCGCGTCTGGCGCGCGCTCGGCTTCGACGTGGACATCTGGCGCGAAGAGGTCCGCGTCCACGGCGACGCCCCCGCCGGCGGCAAGGCCCATGCGTTCTACCGCCGCCTGACGACGGACGAGGTTCGCCGCGTCCACGGCGTCCTGCTGGAAACGGCGCCGTCCAGGCCCGACCCAACAGCCTATGCGGACATGGTCGTCCTCGGCTACTACACGGGCCTGCGCCTCTCCGACGTGGCCGAGCTCGAGACCGGCGAAACCACGTCGGACGGCGCCTTCCTCCGCCTCCAGCCCAACAAGGTCCGCCACAGCAAGAAGCGCCTTCTGCTCATTCCGCTCGTCGGCGCGGCGCAGGCCATCGTCCAGCGCCGCCGCACGGCCCCTGCGGACGGCGAGTTCCTCTTTCCCGCCGCCGCCCGCAAACG
>CAVEVC010000127.1:0-16334 GCA_963618935.1 Clostridiales bacterium CCNA10
CAGGACGACTGGGGCTGGGAGGTCTGGCACAAGTACTGGGTCGAGCAGCGCAAGAAGTTCCTCGCGGCCGTCGGCCTGCCGCCCTCCCGCTTCGTCGAATACTGGCAGAAGCCCGACGAGCTCGCCCACTATGCCCGCGCGTGCGTGGACATCGAGTACGACTTCCCGTTCGGCCGCCAGGAGCTGGAGGGCATCGCCGCCCGCAGCGACTTCGACCTCTCCCAGCACCAGAAGTGGTCCGGCGAGCCCCAGAGCGTCTTCGACGACCCGCTCAAGCAGGCCGCGAAGAAGATGGACGAGGCCGCGCGCACGGCGTTCGTCGCGAAGGTGCAGGCCGACTGGGCGGCGCGCGGCAAGGACCCGGCCGCGGCGGAGACGTTCTGCCAGGACCTCTTCAACGGCCGCTACGTCCCGCACGTCATCGAGCCGTCCGCCGGCGTCGACCGCCTCATGCTCGCCCTCCTCTGCGAGGCATACGAGGAGCAGAAGCTGACGGACGACAAGGGCAAGGAGGATGTCCGCACGGTCCTGCACTTCAACCCGAAGGTGGCGCCCGTCAAGGTCGCCGTCTTCCCGCTCGTCAAGAAGGACGAGGCGAGCTACGCGATGGCCAGGGAGGTCTTCGGCAGGCTCCGCAAGAAGGTGAATGCGTTCTGGGACGAGTCCGGTCAGATCGGCCGCCGCTACCGCCGCCAGGACGAGGCAGGCACGCCCTGGTGCCTCACGGTGGACCCCGAGTCGCCGAAGGACGGCCGGTTCACGGTGCGCGACCGCGACACGATGCAGCAGGAGCGCCTCTCCTACGAGGAGTTCCTGGCGAAGATGTACGCCGCGCTCGAGTTCTAGCGCGGCGGCGGGGGGCCGCCGGGGCCTCCCGGGCCGGGGCCGCCGCGCCCGCCCCAGGCCTCCGTGGCCTGGTAGACGGCCCTGACGGTCTCCACGAGGTCCTGGGCGGCGTCCCCCGTGATGCCGAAGGCGCGGGCCGTCTGGTCGAGGAGGGTCTCGCGCTCCTGATGCGCGAGGTCGCGCAGCTGCTGCCCGACCTCGCGCATTTCCGCATGGGCGGCCGTGCGCTGTTCGTCCGTGACCGAGGCGTCGTCCAGCGGCGCGAAGGCCACGGTGCGCAGGTTCTCCTGGCGCGCGATGAGGTCCTGGTACTGCTCGTGGACGCGCCTCTGCTGGGTGGAGAGGCGGGTGGTGTCCACGGAGGCGAGGATGTCGAGCTTCCCCTGCGCGCGCGCAAGCTGGCGCGTGCGGACGCGGGCGGAGTGGCTGGTCATCGACGCATAGCGCGCGGGGTCGGTCTTGCGGATCTCCTCCATGTGCGCGCGCATCTCTTCGGGCGAGGGCGGCCCGCGCCGTTCCCCGCGCGCGCCGCCGTCCGGCGGCGCCTTCGCAGGGGCGGGCCGGGCGGCCTCCTGCGGCGCGGCGGGGGCGGCATCCTTCGCCGCGAGTTCGCGCTCAAGCTTCTGGATGCGCGCCCGCAGCCGGGCCACCGTTTCGTCGCGGCCTGTCGCCCGTGTCGTTTTCCGGGCGGGCCGTTCGGCGACCGCTTCCGACGGTCGTTCGGGTGCGGCGGGCCGGACAAAATAGCCGAGCAGCGCGCCGCAGACGAGCGCCGCCCCGGCAATCAAGATGCCAGTACGTGTCTTCACGGGAGGAAGTATAGCATACGCGCTCGTCAGCCGCTCGGCGTTTTGGCGTTTTTCGCGTTTTCCGCAAGCGCCATGGCGTCGACAGGCCTGTTGTCTGACGGCGCCATTTCGTTTCGGGGCAAGGACGACCGGCTTGTCGGCGTTTTCTGGACGGCCCCGTGCCCGGCGGCGGCAAAATGGTATAATACAGGGCATGGAGAACCTTTACCGAAGCAGTGACGAGAAAATGGTCGCGGGCGTGTGCGCCGGGATCGCGCATCGGTTCGACCTCAACGTGACGGGGCTCCGCTGGACGGTCGCCCTTGTGGCGCTGTTCCTTTCGGGCATCCCGATCCTCGTCTACCTGGTCCTGTGGGCCGTGCTGAAGGCGCGCCCGACAGACGGGGTCGTCGACGTCTGAGCGCGCGCATCCGGGGCAGCCCCATGAAGCGGAACGAGGACAGGAAGGACGGCGACGCGCTCGCGCGCCGGGTGGAGGGGATTGTCCGGCAGGTGGTCGCGGACCTTCCGCCGGACCTGCGGGCGCTGGCGGAGCGCATCCCCGTCCGCTGCGAATGGGAGATCGCCGACCACTGGCTCGAGGAGGGCGTCGCCGAGGACACGATGGGGCTGTTCAGCGGCCCCGCCCTGGACGAGCCGCTGGATCCCGAATGCCTGGAGTCGCCGCGCATCACCTTCTTCCTCGCCGAGCTCTGGGACTACAGCGGCGAGGACGAGGCGGTCTTCGACGAGGAGGTGCGCATCACCTACATCCACGAGTTCGGGCACTACCTTGGCCTGGACGAGGCCGAGCTTGAAGAACGGGGCCTTCTGTGACCCTGGCGTTCCAGAGAGGAGCTGAAGCATGGCAGGGCTGAACGAAACGTCGTCCGGCAACCGCATCCACATCGCGTTCTTCGGACGGCGGAACGCGGGCAAGTCGACGCTCGTCAACGCGCTCACGGGGCAGGAGATCGCGATCGTGAGCGACGTCGCCGGCACGACGACGGATCCTGTCTCGAAGGCGATGGAGATCCTGCCGCTCGGGCCGTGCCTCGTCACCGACACGGCGGGGCTCGACGACGAGGGCCCGCTCGGCGAGGAGCGCGTGCGCCGGTCGCTGGAGGTGCTGGAGAAGACCGACGTCGCCGTGTGGGTGGAGGCGGGCGGCCCGGACGGCGCGGAGGGGCGCTTCCGCGCGGCGTGCGCGGCGCGGAACATCCCCGTCCTCGTCTACCGGCGCGGCGATTCCGTGGAGGGACTGAAGCGGCAGATCTCGGAGATCCAGCTTGCGGACGCGCCGCGCCCGCTCATCGCCGACCTCGTGCAGCCGGGCGATGCGGTCGTCTGCGTCTGCCCGATCGACGAGTCGGCGCCCAAGGGACGCCTTATCCTGCCGCAGCAGCAGGTGGTCCGCGAACTGCTCGACGCGGGGGCCGCCGCCCTCGTCTGCCAGCCGGAGATGCTGGAGAGGGTTCTTCGGCTTCACCCCGCCCCCCGCTTCGTCATCACCGACAGCCAGGCGTTCGGCGCGGTGTCGAAGGTTGTGCCGCAGGAGGTGCCGCTCACGAGCTTTTCCATCGTCTTCGCGCGGGCGAAGGGCGACCTCGCGGCGTACTGCGCGGGGGCCGAGGCGATGAAGAATCTGCGGGACGGCGACGTGGTGCTGGTCGCCGAAGGGTGTACGCACCACCGCCAGTGCAACGACATCGGCACGGTGAAGCTGCCGCGCTGGGTCGAGCGGTACGCGGGGCGGCGGCTGGCGTTCGCGTTCTGCTCGGGGAACGGCTTCCCGGACGACCTCGCCCGCTATGCGCTCGTCGTCCAGTGCGGCGGGTGCATGCTCACGCGGCGGGCGGTTCAGGCGCGCATCGCGCGGTGCCGGGCGGCGGGCGTGCCGATCACGAACTACGGCATCGCCATCGCCGCCTGCCACGGCATCCGCGTCTCGCCCGCGAGCTGCATGGTGATGCGCTAGCGCGGACGGCCCAGCTGCTGCGCGGCGGCGGAATTGTGGTAGAATACAGCCCCCATGTCCAACAACCGCTATCTTCTGTGGCTCAACTGGCCGATTGGCGCGTTCCGCCTGAATGCGCCGGGTCTCGCCGTGTTCAAATCGCTTGTGGAGGGCGAGGTCAGGATGGTCCGCAGCGAACGCGCGTTCCTGCGGGAGCTGCCGACGGCGACGCACGCAATCGTGTGGGAGTTCAAGAAGGCGTGGTTCGCGCGCGCGAAGAAGCTGCGCGTCCTCGCGACGCCGGGCGCCGGGCGCGAGCTGCTGCCGGCGGACGCCGAGCTGCCGCCGGGCGTCGTGCGCGTGAACGGCGCGTTCCACGGGGCGATCATGAGCGAGACCGTGCTGGCGTTCATCTTCGCGCACGCGCGCGGGCTCTACGCCGCCGCCCGCTTCCAGCGCGCGGGCGACCTCTGGCCCCGCGACGCGCTTTCGCCGTTCTGCACGCGCGTGGCGGGCACGAAGGCGGTGGTCCTCGGCTACGGGAAGATCGGGCGCGCGATCGGCGACAAGCTCGCCGCCCTGGGCGTCGCCGTGACGGGCATCCACCGCGCGAACGTCGGAGACCTCAGGGCCGAGGCGAAGACGGCGGACTGGCTGGTCGTCGCGCTGCCCGGCGACACGGGGACGGACAACCTCGTCGACGCGGCGGTCCTGAAGGCGATGAAGCGCACCGCCGTCCTGATCAACGTCGGGCGCGGCAACGCCGTCGACGAGGCGGCCCTGGCGCACGCGCTCGCCGCGCGCCGCCTCGCGGGCGCGTACCTCGACGTCTACCGCCACGAGCCCCTTGCGCCGGATGCGCCGCTCGCGGCGGACCTGCCGGGGCTTGTGCGCCTGCCGCACGCCTCGGCCTTCGCGCCCGACTACTTTCCGCTCTTTTTCAGGGAACTTGCCGCAGAGGGGGCGCTCGCATGAAGGATGTCTACCAGGTGAACGGCGTGGAGGAGACGTGGGCCGTGGCGCGCGCCTTCGCGGCGGAGCTGAAGCCGGGCGACGTCGTCTGCCTCGAAGGGGACCTCGGCGCGGGCAAGACGACGTTCACGCAGGGGCTGGCCGCGTCCCTCGGCGCGAAGCGCGCGGTGACGAGCCCCACGTTCTGCCTCGTCGTCGAGCATCCGACGGACCGCTTCCTGCTCGTCCACATGGACCTCTACCGCCTCCACGACGCGGACGACGTGCTGGCGATCGGCTGGGAGGACTACCTTTCGCGCGGCGCGGCGCTGTTCGTGGAATGGCCCGACCGCGCCGGCGACCTCATCCCCGCGTCGGCCTGGCACGTGTCGTTCGCGCTCGGCGCGGACGAGGAGCGCCGCACGATTTCCTTCCGCCGCGGCGCCTAGCGCCGCTCGAGGGCGGCGCCGGATGTGCATCGTCGTGCGGCTGTTTCCCGGAAAGGCTGACGAAAAAAAGAAATGGACTGGACGGCCTGGATTCTCCTGAGCGCGGTCTTCCTCGCGTTCTACGACATTGCCAAGAAGGCGAGCGTGCGGAACAACGCGGTGCTGCCGACGCTGCTCATCTCGACGTGCTGCGGGGGGAGCGCGTTCATCGCGGCGGCGCTCCTCTTCGGCGACGTCGGGGCGCTGCTGCGTCCGGAAGGGCGGGTGCTGGCGCTGGCCGCCGGCAAGTCCGTCATCGTCGCGACGTCGTGGATCCTCACCTTCTGCGCCCTGCGCACGCTCCCGATCACCATCGCGACGCCGATCCGCGCGAGCGCCCCGGCGCTCGTCTTCGTGGCGGCGTTCTTCTGCTACGGGGAGGCGCCGACCTGGATCCAGGGCGCCGGGATGCTGTTCGTCTTCGGCGGCTACTGGGCGTTCTCCTGGGCGGGGCGCCACGAGGGCATCGACTTCCTGCGGAACCGCGCCGTGTGGTGCGCCGTGGGCGGCATGTGCTGCTCGGCGTGTTCGAGCCTGTGGGACAAGTACGTCTTCCAGGTCTGCGCGGCGCCGGTGGAGGTGGTGCAGTTCTGGTTCCAGATCGGCCTCGTCGCCGTCTACGGCCTGCTGCTCGCGGGGCGCACGCTCCTGCGCCTCCGCCACGACCCGTTCGAGTGGCGGTGGACGATCCCCTGCGTGGGGACCCTCCTCGCGTGTGCGGACTGGCTCTACTTCAAGGGGCTCTCCATCCCCGGCGTCCCCATCTCCGTCGGCTCGCTCCTGCGCCGCTTCTCGGTGGTGATCACCTTCGCGCTCGGCGCGGCCTTCTTCCACGAGACGAACCTGCGGCGCAAGGCGTTCGCCCTCGCCGCGATTCTCGTGGGCGTCGTCCTGCTCGCCCTCTGAGAGTGTGCTATACTATCCCGCATGGACGCACAGATTGCCATCCCCTACGCCGAGGGGCGGATTTCCCCGCATCTCGGGAGATCGACCCGGTTCAAGATCTACAGAATCGAAAAGGACCGCGTGGTGTCATCCGAAGTCGCCGACACCGAGGGGGCCGGCCACGAAGACCTCGCCCTGTGGCTCGTGTGGCACGGGGTGAACGCCGTCGTCTGCGGCAGCGTCGGCCCCGGCATGCAGGGCGCCCTCGCGGGGGCGGGCATCGCGCTGTTCGCGGGCGTCGAGGGCGCGGCGGACGAGGCGGTCGAGAAGCTGCTCGCGGGCACGCTCGCCGCCGCGCAGGCCGCGACCTGCGGCGGCTCCCATGGCGGCTGCGGCGGTCCTTGCGGACACGGCTGCGGGGGCTGCTCCCACCACTGAAATGCGGAAAGGCGGGCGCGCACATGGCGTATCGGCAGGTGACGGACGCGGAAATCGCGGCCCTGGAGGCGCAGGGCTGCTCGGCCGAGGACTGGCGGGCGGTCGAGGTGGCGCCGGGGTTCGACGCGGCGACGGTGCGCGGCGTGGCCTTTTCGGGCACGTGCCGGCTCGGCGCGTTCCGCAAAGTATACACGCTGCCGGGCGGCGTGCGCAAGCCGGCGGGCGTCTACCGCGCGACGCTGCACAACGTGACGGTCGGCGACGACTGCCGCATCTCGAACGTCCGCAGCTACATCGCGAACTACGACATCGGCGCGGGGACGCACATCGGCAACGTCGACAAGATCTACGTCGAGGGCGAAACGGGCTTCGGCAACGGCGTCGAGGTCTCCGTCCTGAACGAGACGGGCGGGCGCGAGGTGACGATCCACACGGCGCTCACGGCGCACGAGGCGTACCTGGAGGCGATGTACCGGCACCGTCCGCAGCTCGTCGCCGCGCTCAAGCGCTTCGCGCAGGCGCAGGCCACGGCGGCGCGGTCGGCGCGCGGCACGATCGGCCGCGGGGCGACGGTCGTCGACACGGGGCTCGTGCGCAACGTCTTCATCGGCGACGGCGCGGTGGTGGACGGCGCGGCGCGCCTCTCGAACGGCTCGCTCGTCAGCCGCCTCGACTCGCCCGTCGTGATCGGGCGCGGCGTGAGCGCGGACGACTTCATCGTGCAGGACGGCTCGCGCGTCGAGGACGGCACGCGCATCGTGCGCTGCTACGTCGGGCAGTCCTGCACGCTCGGCCACGGCTACTCGGCGAGCGACTCGCTCTTCTTCTGCAACTGCCAGGAGGAGAACGGCGAGGCGTGCGCGGTCTTCGCCGGCCCGTTCACCGTCACCCACCACAAGTCGACGCTGCTCATCGCCGGGATCTTCAGCTTCATGAACGCCGGCTCGGGCTCGAACCAGTCCAACCACATGTACAAGCTCGGGCCCATCCACCAGGGCGCGCTCGAGCGCGGCTCGAAGACGGCGAGCGACTCCTACATCCTCTGGCCCGCGCGCATCGGCGCGTTCTCGCTCGTCATGGGACGCCACACGACGAACCCCGACACGTCGAGCCTGCCGTTCTCCTACCTGATCGAGTCGAAGGGCGTGACCTACCTCGTGCCCGGCGTGAACCTCCGGAGCGTCGGCACGATCCGCGACGTCCAGAAGTGGCCGAAGCGCGACCGGCGTCCGGCGGAAGGCCGCCTCGACAAGGTGAACTTCAACCTCCTCTCGCCCTACACGATCGACAAGATGGTGCGCGGCATCGCGATCCTCGAAAGCCTGAAGGCCCTCTCGGGCGCGACGAGCGACACCTACGCCTACCAGAGCGCGCGCATCACGAACGCCGCCCTGGAGAAGGGCCTCGGCTTCTACCGGATGGCGATCGACAAGTTCCTCGGCAACTCCCTCATCTCCCGCCTGGAGAAGGTGACGGACGGCGACTGGCTCGGCGGGCTCAGGCCGACGGCGCGCGAGGGGCTGGGCGACTGGGTGGACCTCTCGGGGCTTCTCGCGCCCCACACGTGCGTGAGCGCGATCCTCGACGACGTGGAGTCCGGGCGGATCGCCTCCTGCGCGGCGCTGGACGCGCGGATGGCCGACCTGCAGGCGCGCTACTACGACTACGAGTGGACGTGGGCCTACGACCTCATGCTCCGCTACTACGGACTCGAAGAGGGGAAGATCGGCTACCGCGACCTCGTGGCGATCCTCCGCCGCTGGCGCGCATCCGTCCTGAAGCTCGACGACATGCTCTACGAGGACGCGCGCAAGGAGTTCTCGCTTTCGACGAAGACGGGCTTCGGCTTCGACGGGCTCGGCGCGACGACCGAGGCGGACTTCGCGGGCGTGCGCGGCACGTTCGAGACGAATCCGTTCGTCCGCGAGGTCCTGGCGCACCGGGCGCGCAAGAACGCGCTCGGCACGCTCTGGATCGACCGCCTCGACGCCCTTGCCGGAAAGGCCATCTAGAAACATCAACTGCTAGAGAAGGGAACAGACGACATGAATCGGAAAACGGGGTGGGCGGCGGTTCTGCTTTCGGCCGCCGCCGGGACGTGGGGCGCGCTGTGCGCCCAGGACTTCGAGCGGGCCTCGCCGGAGTCGCAGGGCGTTTCGTCTGCGGCGATCCAGCGGTGGATCGAGGCGTGCGAGAACGACGCGGCGACAAACCGCTTCGGCAGCGGCTACGTGCACGGCTTCGTCATCCTGCGCCACGGCCGCCTCATCGCCGAGGGAACCTGGTCCCCGCAGAATACGCTGGAGCGTCCGCACATGCTCTATTCGCATTCGAAGAGCTTCACGTCGACGGCCATCGGCTTCCTCGTGGACGACGGCAGGCTCGACCTCGACCGCCGCGTCGTGTCCCTCTTCCCCGACGCGGCGCCGGCGGAGCCGTCCGAGAACCTGCGGCAGGTCCGGGTGCGCGACCTCCTCACGATGAACCTCGGCGCCGACCATACGGACGCCGAGCGCGACGACATCGCGGGCGACTGGGCGCGGGCGCTGCTGCGCAACAGGATCGACCGCGAGCCGGGGACGGGCTTCAGGTACGATTCGGGCGCGACGTACCTCCTGGCGGCCATCGTCGAGAAAATCAGCGGAAAGCCGTTGATGGCGTTTCTCAAGGAGCGGCTGTTCGATCCGCTCGGCATGGCGAGCCCCTGGTCGACGGTCTCGCCCACGGGCGTCGCCTGCGGCGGCTGGGGCATGAACATGACGACGCGCGACCTCGCGCGGTTCGGGCAGTTCCTCCTGCAGGAAGGGCGCTGGGGCGGGCGGCAGCTGCTCTCGCGCGAGTGGGTGCGCCTCGCGACGGCGCGCCAGACCTGGTCGGGCGGCATCGTCGTCCAGTCCCAGGCGATTGGCTCGGGCAGCGACTGGAACCAGGGCTACGGCTTCCAGTTCTGGCGCTGCCGCCACGGGGCGTACCGCGCGGACGGCGCGGCGGGGCAGCTGACCGTCGTCTTCCCCGAGCAGGACGCCGTCGTCTCGGTCCATGCGGGGCTCGGCGACATGCAGCGCGAGCTGGACCTGATCTGGACGCACCTGCTGCCGGCGTTCGGTCCGGCGCCGTGCGCGGCGGACGCCGCCGCCGAGGCGCGGCTGCGCGCGAAGTGCGCGGCCCTCGCGCTGCCGCTGGAGGGGAACGGGAACGCCGTCTTCGAGGGCTTCGACGCGGCGTCCGTCGAGCCGGCGGCGACGGGCTGGACGCTGCTGCGGAAGGACGGCCGCCGCCTCGCCGTCGGCCGGGGCGAATGGGCCGTGACGCGCTGGACGTTCAACGACTCGAACGTCGAGCCGCTGTTCGCGAACTGCGGCACGCACGAGATCGCCGCCAACGGGCGGCTGCTGCCGGACGGCTCGCTGTCCGTGACCTGGCAGTTCCTCGGCGGCATCCGCCACGGACGGTTCCCGGTCCGCAGAGGTGCGCAGGCGGCGTTGCCGGTGGGCGTTGTGCCTTCGGGACAGCGGTAGATGTTCCCGCAGGCTGGTTTTTGACTGCGATTTGCGCGACCCCCGCATTTATATAAATGCGGGGGTCGCGCAAATCCGAGTGGGCGCGTTCGCGTCAAGCGGGCGGCGCGGGAACGTGTTATACTATCCACCGACTTTTGAACCACCGGAGCGGGTGCCCTGCGGCATCCTTTTTCCTGCGGCATCCTTTTTCACGAATCGGCATCGACCATGGACAAGATCCTCATCCTCGACTACGGCTCGCAGTACACGCAGCTCATCGCGCGGCGCATCCGCGAGCAGCACGTCTATTCCGAAATCGTCCCGTTCGACATCACGGCCGAGCGGGCGAAGGCCTACGCGCCGAAGGGCATCATCCTCTCCGGCGGCCCGAACAGCGTCTTCGAGGAGGGCGCGCCCGGCATCGACCGCGCGCTCTTCGACCTCGGCGTGCCCGTCCTCGGCGTCTGCTACGGCATGCAGCTCATGAGCCAGGAGCTGGGCGGCAAGGTGCAGCCCGGCGAGCGGCGCGAATACGGCAAGACCGAGATGACGGTCCAGCCCGGCAACGAGCTCTTCAAGGGCCTCCCCGACACGTTCGCCGTCTGGATGAGCCACGGCGACCGCGTGGCGGCGATCCCGCCCGGCTTCCAGGTGAGCGCGACCTCGGCGAACTGCCCCTACGCGGCGATCCGCGACGTGGAGAGGCGCTTCTTCGGCATCCAGTTCCACCCGGAGGTCGTCCACACCGAACACGGCAGCCAGATCCTCTCGAACTTCGTCTTCAACATCTGCCGCGCGAACGCCGACTGGCAGCTGACGACGTGGATCGAGGACACGGTGGAGAAGCTGAAGAGGCAGGTCGGCGGCGACGAGGTCGTGCTGGGCCTCTCCGGCGGCGTCGATTCGTCCGTCGCGGCGGTCCTCCTCCACAAGGCGATCGGGCCGCGCCTCCACTGCATCTTCGTGGACAACGGCCTCCTCCGCTGGCGCGAGGCCGAGCAGGTGGAGGAGATGTTCCACGCGAAGCTGGGGCTCGACCTCACCGTCGCGCGCGCCGCGCAGAAGTTCTACGCCGCGCTGAAGGGCCTCGACGAGCCGGAGGCGAAGCGCAAGGCGATCGGCAGGACGTTCATCGACGTGTTCGCGGACGAGGCGCGGCGCTTCAAGCACTGCCGCTTCCTCGGGCAGGGCACGATCTACCCCGACGTCATCGAGAGCTCCCACGCCGTCAAGGGCCCCTCGCAGACGATCAAGAGCCACCACAACGTCGGCGGGCTTCCCCCCGACCTCCAGTTCGAGCTCGTCGAGCCGCTGCGCGACCTCTTCAAGGACGAGGTGCGCGCCGTCGGCCGCGTCCTCGGCATGGCGGACGAGCTCTTGGACCGCCAGCCGTTCCCCGGCCCGGGCCTCGGCGTGCGCATCCTCGGCGAAGTGACCGAGGAGAAGGTGAATCTTCTCCAGCAGGCCGACCTGCGCGTCCAGGAGGAAGTGAAGAAGCTGCCCGACTACAAGACGATCTGGCAGACGTTCGCGGTGCTGCTGCCCGTCAAGTCCGTCGGCGTGATGGGCGACCAGCGCACCTACGAATACACGTGCGCGATCCGCTCGGTGAACTCGATCGACGCGATGACGGCGGACTGGACGCGCCTTCCCTACGAGACGCTGGCGACGATGTCGAACCGCATCATCAACGAGGTGCGCGGCATCAACCGCGTCGTCTACGACATCTCCTCCAAGCCGCCGGCCACCATCGAATGGGAATGAGCGCATGAAGAACGTCGCAATGGGCATCGTGGCGGCGCTGTGCGCCGTCGGGGCGATGGCGCGGCAGGCCGAGATCCGTCCGGGCGCGCTGTGGTACGACACGGCGGGGCACGTCATCAACGCGCACGGCTGCGGGGTCCTCTTCGACCGCGGCGTCTACTGGTGGTACGGCGAGCACAAGGTCTACGGACGCGCCGGGAACAAGGCGCACGTGGGCGTCCACGTCTATTCCTCGACGGACCTCGTGAACTGGGACGACCGGGGCATCGCGCTCGCCGTCTCGGATGATCCGCAGAGCGACATCGTGGACGGCTGCGTGATCGAGCGCCCGAAGGTGATCCGCTGCCCGAAGACGGGGAAGTACGTGATGTTCTTCCACCTGGAGCTGAGGGGTCAGGGCTACAAGGCGGCGCGCGTGGGAATCGCGGCGGCGGACCGCCCGGAAGGGCCGTTCGCGTTCCAGCGCTCGCTGCGTCCGAACGGCGCGATGAGCCGCGACATGACGCTCTTCGTGGACGACGACGGCCGGGCCTACCACATCTTCGCGTCGGAGGAGAACAGGACGACGCACATCGACGAGCTGACGGAGGACTTCCTCGACTACACGGGCCGGAGCGTGCGCATGGCCGTGGACGAATCGACCGAGGCGCAGGCCGTCTGCAAGCGGGACGGCTGGTACTACCTGATCGGCTCCGGCTGCACGGGATGGCGGCCGAACAAGGCGCGCCTCTACCGCGCGAAGTCGCTGGAGGGGCCGTGGGAGAGCCTAGGGAACCCCTGTCGCGGGACGTGTCCCGAAACGGGGCTCGGGCCCGACATCACCTGGGGCGCGCAGTCCTGCTTCCTCCTGCCCGTCGCGGGGCGCCCCGGCGAGGTGATCGCGCTGTTCGACATCTGGCATCCCGCGAACCACGAGGAGAGCCGCTATGCGTGGCTGCCCGTCACGTTCGAGCAGGACCGTCTCTGGATCGACTGGAAGACGGCGTGGCGCCCGCAGGTGGCGCCGCTCCCCAAGGCGCCGCCGATGCGCTTCATGACGTTCAACGTCTGGGGCGACTACTTCAAGAACCCCGTCGAGGAGCGCGACGAGGGCGTGGCGGAGGTCGTCGTGCGCGAGAAGCCCGACTTCGTCTCCCTGCAGGAGGTGACGCGGAACTGGTACGAAAGCCGCCTCTTCACGAAGGCCGCCGCCGCCGGCTACGCGCTCATCCGCGGCGACGAGGACATGGCGCTCTACCGGGCGGGCGCGGAGGACGGTCTCAAGACCGGCGCGAAGCTCAAGAAGCGCAACTGGTGCAACCACGAACCGCTTCTCTACAACGCCCAACGCTTCGCCCTGCTCGATTCCGGCGTGGAGTTCTACCACCTCGACCTCCAGGTCGAGAAGAGCGTGACCTGGGGCGTCTTCGAGGACCGCCTGAGCGGGCGGCGCCTCGTCGCCTTCGCGACGCACTTCTGGTGGAAGCGGGGGGACGAGAGCGACGCCCTCCGCGAGCTCAACGCACGCCGCGTCGTGGAGACGGTGAACCGCGTCAAGGCGAAGTGGGGCGATTTGCCCGTCATCGGCGGCGGCGACCTCAACTGCGAATTCGAGGCGGCGCCGCACCGCGTCTTCGCCCTCGCGGGCTACCTCAACGCCGCCCGGACGGCGGACGTGCGCGATCCGCGTCCGACCGAGCACGGCAATCCCGTGCGCAACGCCGAGGGGAAGTACGAAGGCCGCCTCGTCACGCGGGGCGACGCGCACGCGACCTGCCTCGACCACGTGTACTACACGCCCGCGCTCCACGCGACGCGCCATGCGGTCCTTGCGGACCCGCCTGCGCTCTCCCTCTCCGACCACTCGCCCGTCGTGGTCGATTTCGAGATCGTGGCCGGCCCTGACGGCCTCTGACCGCCGCGCCGCATCTTGCGGCGTCCCCGCCCGGCGGCGGGATATGCTATACTAAGTCCTTTATGGCAAAGAAGGTGCTGTTCTGGGGACGGTTCGATCCCGGCTACTCGCGCAACCGGGTCTCTGCGGCCCTCTTCCGCGAGCTGGGCTGGGACGTGGACGAGTTCTTCGTCAAGTGGTTTCCGAAGTTCGGCGACTGGGAGGCCGCCGTGCGCGGCCTTGGGCGGCGTCCCCTCCCCGACCTCGTGTGGGTGCCCGTCTGCCGCCAGCGCGACGTCCTCGCGGCGTGCCGGTGGGCGCATCGGCGGGGCGTGAAGGCGCTGTTCGACCCGATGATCTCGGCGTGGGACAAGAAGGTGCTCGAACAGCGGAAGTGGCGGGCCGACGAGCCCCGCGCGAAGAGGCTCCTTGCCCGCGAGACCGCGATGATGAACGCGCCCGACATGGTGACGTGGGACACGTCGTGCCATCTGGAATTCTGCGCGCGCACGTTCGGCGTGCCGCGCGAGCGGCTGCGCGTGCTCCTCACCGGCACGGACGAGACGGTGTTCCGGCCCCAGGCGGGCGCGGCGCCCTCCGGCGGCCCGTTCCGCGTCCTCTACCACGGGGCGTACCTGCCGCTCCACGGCACGGAATACATCGTGGAGGCGGCGCGGCTGACCGAGGGCGAGGGCATCCAGTGGGACTTCCTCGGCTGGGGGGCCTACAAGGCCGCGACCGAGGCGAAGGCGGCGGGCATCTCGAACGTCCGCTTCCTCGACAAGGTGCCCTACGTGGACGTGCCGAAGGTGATCTGCGCGCACGACGTGGTGCTGGGCGTCTTCGGGACGACGGAGAAGGCGGCGCGCGTAATCGGCAACAAGGTCTACGAGTGCATGGCCTGCGCGCGGCCGACGGTCAACGAGTTCTGCACGGGCTACCCGCCCGAGGCGAAGGGATGCCGGGCCATCAAGTTCGTCCCGCCGGGGGATGCGCGGGCGATCGCGGACGCCGTGCGCGCCTACCGCGCCGACTGGGCGAACCGGGACGCCTACTTCGCCGCCGCGCGGGACTTCTTCGAGAGGCATCTCAGCATGAAGGTGATCAAGGGCCAGCTGGCGGGCGTGCTCGCCGGCATGGGGCTGTGAGGAGCGGCGGCAGGCGATGTCCAGAAAGCGCAAGGGCCCGGCCGTCCACTACCGGCGGGAATTCTTCGACAGGGAGTACACGGCCCGGGAGGTGTACGGGCGCCTGTGGCGGTATGCGCGGCGCTATCGCCTGCGGATCCTGCTGGGGATCGTCTGCGGCATCCTGACCGCCGGCACGCTGCTGCCGCTCTACCAGGTGATCCAGCCGTCGCTCAAGGGCGTGCTGGCGAACGAGGGGAGGGGCGGGCGGGTCGAGAAGGCCGAGGACGCCGCGCGCGCCGAACAGGCCCTGCCCGCCGAACGGACGCAGGCGCCCGCGCGCCGGGCGAACAAGCTGGAGCGCGAGGTGGCGAAGGCGGGCGCGCTGCCGGGGTGGTATCCGGCGGTGGAGCGGTTCGCGGCGAAATGCGGCGTCACGCTCCAGACCGAGGCGGGGGAGATGGGGGGCGCGCTCGTGCTGCTCGTCGTCTTCGTGGTGCCGCTCATCGCGTTCGTGCGCCTGGGGCTCGTCTTCCTGAACAACTACTGCCTCGCGTGGGCGGCGATGCGGGTCGTCGCGGACCTGCGCGTGGACATCCTGGAGCACCTGCAGAAGCAGGCGCTGCCGTTCTTCGGGCGCATCGACGTGGGGCAGCTGATGAGCCGCGCGACGTCCGACCCGCAGCAGATGCGGCAGATCCTCCAGCACGTGCTGCAGGAGCTCGCCCAGGCGCCGTTCGAGATCGCCGTCTCGGTCGGCTACATCGTCTGGTTCGCCGTCGCGAACCGGATGCTCCCGACGCTCGTCGTCATCTGCGTGGGCTTCCCGCTCTTCATCGTGCCCGTCGTCACGCTCTCGAAGCACATCCGCAAGTGGGCGAAGCGGGCGCTGAAGCGCTTCAGCGTCGTCGGCAGCCGCATCCACGAGATCCTCACGTGCATCCGCGTGGTGAAGGCGTACGACACGGCCGCATACGAGAACGCGAAGTACCGCCGCGTCGTCCACGACCTCCTGAAGGCGACGCTGCGGACGGTGCGGCTGGGGCTTCTCGTGGGGCCCGCCGTGGAGACGGTTGGCATCCTCCTCATCTGCGGCTTCGTGGTGTGGTGCTTCTTCGCGCACGTGACGCTCTCCTCCGTGCTGCCGATGCTCGCGCCGCTGCTCATCATCTACAAGCCGCTCAAGCAGCTCTCGAAGATCCAGGTGCAGATCGAGCAGGGGCGCGCCGCGCTCGCGCGCGTGTTCTCGATCCTCGACGTCCACATGGAGCTGCCCGAGAGGGCCGACGCCGTGCGCAAGCCCTCCTTCGACGGCCGCATCGTCTTCGACGACGTGTCGTTCCGCTACGAGACGGCGGACCGGGACGCCGTCTCGCACGCCTCCTTCGAGATCGCGCGCGGACGGGTCGTCGCGGTGGTGGGCGGCACCGGCAGCGGCAAGTCCACGATGAGCGGCCTCCTCGCCCGCTTCTACGACCCGCGCGAGGGGCGCATCACGATGGACGGCGTGGACCTGCGCGACCTGCGCGTCGCGGACCTGCGCGCCCTCGTCGGCAGCGTCATGCAGGAGACGCTTCTCTTCAACGACACGATCGAGGAGAACATCAAGTACGGCTCGCCCGGCGCGACGCACGAGCAGGTCGTCGCCGCCGCGAAGATGGCGAACGCGCACGGCTTCATCATGGCGCAGCCGGAGGGCTACGCGCGCAACGTCGGC
>CAVEVC010000128.1:0-3429 GCA_963618935.1 Clostridiales bacterium CCNA10
TGGGGCTGGCGGCCGTGATGGCCCTGCCCCTCTCGTGCGCCGCTTCCGCCTCGCCGACCAACGCCCCGCAACGGCAGCTGCGCGTCGCCGTGCGTTCGGGCGAGGCCGGCCGCGCCGTCTTCGGCTTCTCCGACATCGGCAGTCGGCTCGTCGACCGCATCGCCGAACGCCTCGGCGTCGCGACCGTCCAGCAGAAGGGCCCCTATTCCGAAAGCCCGGAGAAGCTGACGCTGGACGGCGTCGAGGTCCTGCCGGCCGTCTTCTGGCTGCCGTCCGTCACGAACGGCTACGTGCCGGTCGAGCAGCCGATCGCCCTGGCGACAATCGAGCTCTCCGCCTGGAAGGCGCGGTCGGCGCCCTACGCGACGGTCGATCCGTCCGGCTGGCGTCGCGTGCGCGTGGCGCACGTCTCGGGCGTGCTCGACACGCGCGAGGACTTCGCGCGCTGGGCGGGCCTGCACCGCGTGAAGGCGACGGTCGTCGACTACGACGACATCGCGCTCGCGCAGGAGGCCGTGCGGACGGGCGCGTGCGACCTGCTGCTCGCGGCCGTCTCCGAGACGCCGGCCGGCTTCGTGCGCGTGGCGGACGTGCGTCGGCGCCTGACCTACATCGCCGTGCGCAAGGACCTCCCGGCCCTGCGCGCGGCGTTCGCGCGGGCGCTTCGGGCGATCCGCCTCGACGAGCGGGAGTGGTATGCCCGCGCGTGGGCGGAGGTCTTCGGGGCGCCGCCGCCGGGCCGGCTCGTGCGCATGGGCGTCTACTTCGAGCCCGGCCTCTTCGACCGCGGCCCGAACGGCGTCCTGCTCGGCCACGTGAACGAATACGCCCAGCGCATCGCGGACGAGTGCGGCTGGCAGATCGACCCGATCTACTGCGAGTACGACGAGGCGCTTGCCGCCCTCGCGCAGGGGCGGCTCGACCTGCTCGGCGGCGTCACGTACACGCCCGCGCGCCAGCGGCAGATGCTCTTCTCGCGCGTCTCTGCGGGGCTGTACCAGAACTTCCTCTACTCGCGCCGCCTGCCGCTCCTCTCCGCCGTGACGGCGCCGGCCTGGGGCCAGGCGCACGTCGTCACGGGCCCCGGCGAAGAGGCGCGCGCGCGCCTCGACGAGCTCTTCGCGCGCCTGGGCGTCCATGCCGCCGTCTCCGCGTTCCCGACGGCCGAGGCCGCGGTCAGCGCCTACGAGACCGGCGCGGCGGACGCCCTCTTCTTGGTCGCCTACGACGGCGCGAAGGCCGGCGAGGTCGTCGCGACGTTCCCGCCCGTGCCGTGGTACTTCGTCGTCGCGCCGGGGCGCGAGGACCTGCGCGCGGCGTTCGACGACGCGATCATGCGCATCCAGGCGCAGTTCCCGAACCTCCAGACGGTCACGCAGTATGGCCATGCGTTCCTGCCGGCGGGCGACGCGCTCGTGCTGACGGAGGAGGAGCGCGCGTGCCTGGCGGCGCGCGCCGCGTCGGGCCGGCCCGTCTGCGTCGAGATGTCCCCGCCCGTCCTGATGTGGAAGGAATGGGACGGCTCGCGCCTCCGGACGGACGGCGTCCTGTCGATGTTCCTCGACGAGTTCGCGCGGCGCACGGGCCTGCGCTTCCAGGTGCTGCCGCCGGCGAGCCAGGCCGTCGCGCGGGCCCGCTTCCTGGACGGCACGGCGGACGTCTGGGCGAGCTACATGGCCGACCTCGCCAGCCTGCCGGCCGGGCGGCGGCGCGTCGTCGTCTTTTCCACCCCGGTCGCCTGCGTCGTCCGCCACGGCCTCGCGGACGTCCGGCCGGGCGAGACGCGCTTCGCCGTGGTGGAGTCGGACTCGACGCGGCGCGAGGCGCTTGAGCGGCGCGGCTTCGCCGACGGGATGCTCCTCTGCCGCACGGAGGAGGCGTGCTTCCGCGCGGTCGTCGACGGGCGTGCCGACGCCACGATCACCACGCCGCGCACCGGCCTCGTGCTCATGCGCCGCATGGACGCCTTCGACGACCTCGAGATCCGCAGCGTCCCCGCGCTCGCGCACATGGCGGACGTCGGCTTTGAAATCTCGCCGAAGGCCGACCCCGTGCTGGCGGCGGCCCTTGAGAAGGCGATGCGCAGCGTCACGCCGATCGACTGCGAGCAGTTTGTGCGCGAGACGCTCTGCCGGCGGATCGACGGCACGCCCCTCTCCACGCTCCAGATCGTCGTCTCCGTCTTCTCCGGCGTCGTCCTCGCGCTCCTTCTCCTCGTCGCCGTCGCCTGGCAGCGCTCCATCCGCCTGCGCCGCTCGGCCGTTGCCGCGCGCGCCGCCGGCGAGGCGAAGAGCCAGTTCCTCTCCACGATCAGCCACGAGATCCGCACCCCGCTCAACGTCCTCGTCGGGTTCGCGGACTTCCTCAACCGCCCGAACCTCACGAAGGAGCAGGTGCGCGAATACACCGACGGCATCCGCCTCTCCTCGCAGGTGCTGCTCTCGCTGATCAACGACGTCCTGGACCTCTCGCAGATCGAGGCCGGCAAGATGGACATGTCGGGCAAGTGCAGCCTGCCCGACCTCTTCGAGGTGCTGCAGGTGATGTTCGCGGGCCTGGCGAAGAAGAAGGGCCTCGCCCTCGAGATCGACCTGCAGCCGGGGCTGCCGGTCATCGGCATCTCCGCCCAGCGCATCCGCCAGATCCTCTTCAACCTCATCAGCAACGCGGTCAAGTACACGGAGAAGGGGGGCGTGCGCGTCTCGTGCGTTGGCGTGCGCGACCCGTCGGGCGAGCGCCTCGACCTCGTGTTCCGCGTGGCGGACACGGGGATCGGCATCGCGCCCGAGCGGGCGGAGGCGGTCTTCAACCCGTTCGAGCAGGACCTTTCGCGGCGCGGCGGCAAGGTGTTCGAGGGCACGGGGCTGGGGCTCGCGATCGTCAAGCGCCTCGTCGAGGTGGCGGGCGGCACGGTCTCGCTCGAGTCCCGCGTCGGCGTCGGCTCGGTCTTCACCGTCCGCTTCCCCGCCGTGAAGGTCGTCGCGGGCGACGCGGCGGTCGGACGGAAGGAGGCGAAGGGGGGGCGGGGGCCGCTGCCGGACGGGCGGCCGTCCGCCGCCGCCCCGGAGGCGGAGCCGGCGCCCGTCGGCGCGGGCGTCGCCGTCCTCGTCGTCGACGACGTGCCGCTCAACCTGCGCATCTTCTCGATCTACCTGGGGAAGCTCGGCGCGACGGACGTGCGCCTCGCGGCGAACGGGCGGCAGGCGCTCGAGATGGTGCGGGCGCGGCGGCCGGACATCGTCTTCACGGACATGTGGATGCCGGAGATGAACGGCGCGGAGCTGGCCGCCGCGCTGCGCCGCCTGCCGGGCGGGCGCGGGATGATGGTCGTCGCCGTCACGGCCGACGCGGACTCGGCGGCGACGTTCCGCCTCGACGACTTCGACGTCGTGATGACCAAGCCCGCGACGGCAGAGAAGATCGTCAGGG
>CAVEVC010000128.1:3480-16303 GCA_963618935.1 Clostridiales bacterium CCNA10
GTAAACTCTCAAAAGAGACTGGAAATCCCTTGTTTTGCTGACAAATGAGCCGTTCTGAGGCGCGGGGACGGGGCGGCGGCGCATGGCGCGTAACCTTCCGCGCGGACGGACGTAGACGGGAAAGAAAAAGGAACAGGAACAGGAAAGGACAACAGGCATGAACGTGGCACTGAATACGCAGCCGGCCTACGGGGCCGACGTGCAGGGCGTGAGGCCGCTGCCGCAGATCATCGACGTCATGACGGGGAAGGGGACGGACCGGCAGGGCTTCACGGTGACGACCTCCCGGACGGGGGCGGTGGCGGGCGCCGCGGCGGACCTGACGCCGAGCCAGATGAAGGACCTGGAGGCGCTGCTGGCCGTCCTCGGGCTGGACAGCGAGAACGCGAAGAGCGCGACGATGCAGACCGTCCTCAAGGCCATCCAGTCCGCCATCAAGCAGCAGTCCGTCTCCGTCACCTCCTGCACGACGGCGATCTCCGACTACGACGTGACGCGCCTTGAGGCCCTCCGGTCGGCCATGGCGGGCTCGGACGACCCGAACGCAAAGAAGATCGTGGACAACGTCGACCGTATGCTGGTGCTCAAGGCCGAGATCGAGGAGCTTGCGAACAAGCAGGGGATGGTCTACGACGGGAAGTTCGAGGGCGCCAGCCCGAACCCGAACTGGGAGCTCAACACGCGCGTCCGCGAGATGGGCGACCGCATCGGCGACATCCGCTACTACAAGGCGCGCCTGGGGGCGGGCGAGATGGACAAGCTGCTGAACGCGCTCGCGCCGGCGATGAAGACGGCCGTGGGCGACCTGCTGGCGGCCTACGACAAGACGTCCGGCTGGGGCGTGCAGGTGAACATCGCCTACTCGAAGATGTCCCGCACGACGCTCCAGAGCTTCGCGAACGTCATCGCCTCGAAGGAGCTCCAGTTCCCCGCGCAGGTCGGCAAGGACGCGCTCGCGCAGATTCTTAAGGAGATTCTGGAGGACCTGTCCTCCGACGCGGCGGCCGAGCAGGCCGCGGAGAGGCTGGAGGAGAAGATGCAGGAGATCGCCGCCCAGCTCAACGACATCGACATCCCCGTGCAGGCATAGGGCGCGCCATGGACAGGCCGAAGATCGTCATCTGCATGGGAAGCTCCTGCTTCGCGCGGGGCAACGAGAAGAACCTCGCCTACTGCGAGAAGTACCTCGCGGAGCGCGGCCTCCGGGACGAGGTGGACTGCGAGCTCTCGGGCTCGCTCTGCACGGGCAACTGCGCCGCCGGGCCCGTCGTCGTCGCGGGCGGCAGGACCTACACGCGCGTCGACCAGGGCGTCATGAAGGACCTGCTCGACGGCCTCTTCGGGGGGCGGCCGTCATGAACGGGCCCGTCTACACGACCGAGAACGAGTGCCAGGACTGCTACAAGTGCGTCCGGCACTGCCCCGTCAAGGCCATCCGCATCGTGGGCGGCAAGGCGAGCGTGATCCCCGAGGCGTGCGTCGCGTGCGGGGAGTGCGTGAAGGTCTGCCCCGCGCACGCGAAGAAGATCCGCAACGACCTTGCGCGCCTGCGGCAGCTGCTGGAGTCGGGCGCGCGCGTCTACGCGTCGGTGGCGCCGAGCTTCGCCGCCTACTTCAAGGGCGTCTCCATCGGGCGGCTCGCGGCGGCGCTGCGGGAGATCGGCTTCGCGGGCGTCTCCGAGACGGCGCACGGCGCCGAGAGCGTGAGCGCGCACGTCTCGAAGCTGCTGGCGGAGAGCCCGGCGACGCCGTTCATGGTGTCGAGCGCGTGCCCGGCGGCGGTGGACATGATCCGCAAGTACCTGCCGGCGTGGGCGAAGGCGATCTCGCCCCTGCCCTCGCCCGTGCGGGCGCACGCGCGCCTCCTGCGCGAGGCGTTCGGCGACGACATCAAGGTCGTGTTCTTCGGCCCGTGCGCCGCGAAGAAGAACGAGGCGGACGCGCATCCGGACGAGCTGGCCCTCGCGCTCGTCTTCCCCGTCCTGCGGCAGCTGCTGGAGGAGCGAGGCGTGCTGCCCGAGTTCGTGCAGGCCGAGGCGGACCTTGCGCTCGGCCCCGCCGAGGAGGGGCGCTTCTACTCCGTCGAGGGCGGCATGAACGACACGATCCGCGACGGGTCGGGCAAGGTGCGCTTCGTCTCCGTCTCGGGGCTCGACAACCTCCGCCGCCTCCTCTCCGGCCCGCCGCCCGCCGCGAAGCGCGGCCGCACGGTCTTCCTGGAGGCGCTCGCCTGCCCCGGCGGCTGCGTGAACGGCCCCGCGATGGCCGCGGGCGCCACGCTCGACGCGCTCTTCGACACGGACGCGATCGCGCCCCTCAGGACATCCGCCGGGCGCTGCTTCGCCCACTGCGGCGGCGCGAGCTACCCCCCCGCCGCCGTCCCCGACCCCGAGCCCGACGAGGCGGCCCTCGCCGCCGCGCTCGCGCGCGTGGGCAAGTTCACGAAGGCGGACGAGCTCAACTGCGGCGCCTGCGGCTACTCCTCCTGCCGCGACTTCGCGCGCGCCCTCCTCGCCGGCAAGGCCGAGGAGGCCATGTGCCACAACTTCCTGCGCCAGAGCTTCCAGCGCACCTCCAACGCCCTCATCCGGTACATCCCCGCCGCCGTCGTCATCGTGGACGAGGCGCGCTGCATCACCGAGTGCAACCGCAACTTCGCCGACCTCGTGGGCGCGGGCGAGGTCTACGAGGCGATCGGCAACCTCAACACGATCCCGGTCGACGAGTACCTGGCGGACTTCGCCGACCTCTTCACGGGCGCGCTCGAGCACGGCAGCGAGATCGAGAAGTTCAACCAGCGCCTCGGCGAGCGCATCGTCAACGTCTCGGTCTTCTCCATCGCGAAGGGCAAGTTCGCCGGCGCCGTCATCCAGGACGTCACGAAGAACGAGCTGCGCCGCGAGCAGATCGCCGCGCGCGCGCAGGAGGTCATCCGCAAGAACGTCCTCACCGTCCAGCAGGTGGCGCGCCTCTTCGGCGAGCACATCGCCGAGACCGAGATCATGCTCAACGAGATCGCCGGCACCTACAAGGCGCAGGCCCAGGCCGAGAGCCACGGCCTCATGAAGAGCGGGGGCTTCAATTGACGGACGACCTCTTCATCGAGATGGAGGCCACCCAGTTCACGAAGACGGGCCAGGCCGCCTGCGGCGACGACGTGCAGCTCCTCACGGTCGAGAAGGAGAACCGCTCGCTCGCCGCGCTCTCGGACGGCCTGGGCTCCGGCGTGAAGGCGCTCGTCCTCGCGAACATGACGACGACGATGGCGCTGCGCTTCATGCAGTCGAACCTCGACCTGCTGGAGTCCGTGGAGATCATCATGGACTCGCTGCCGGTCTGCGAGGTGCGGAAGATCAGCTACGCCACGTTCTCGCTCTTCGACTACCGCCTGGGCGGGCGCGCGCGCATCGTCGAGATGGGGAACCCCGCCTACGTCCACCTGCGCGGCACGGAGGAGGTCGCGCCCGCCAAGGACCGCACCGTCGTCTCGGCGCACTGGCCCGACCGCGAGGTGCGCGAGGTGGAGGTGGACGTGGAGCCGGGCGACCGCATCGTCCTCTGCTCGGACGGCGTGACGCAGAGCGGCCTCGGCTCCGGCCAGGCCGCCTACAAGTTCGGCTGGCGCCGCAGCGGCATGCTCGCGTTCGCCCAGCGGATGATTGCGGGCGAGCCCGGCATCTCCGCCGCCGACCTCGCCCGGCGCATCGCCTGCTTCGCGAAGAACATCACCCCCGAGGCCTGCAAGGACGACATCAGCTGCCTCGTCGTCTACTTCCGCCACCCGCGCGTGCTGCGCATCCTCACCGGCCCGCCCTACTACAGGGAGCACGACGCCGAGTTCGCCCGCCAGGCGAACCTGGGCGAGGACCACGTCGTCGTCTGCGGCGGCACGACGGCGAACATCCTGGAGCGCGAGCTGGGCGGCCGCGTGAAGATCGACCTTGCCGCCATGCGCGGCGCGGGCGGCCTCCCCCCGAGCGGCATTCTGCCGGGCGTCGGCCTCTGCACGGAGGGCATCCTCACGCTCTCGCACGTCTGCAAGGCGCTGGAGGAGAAGCAGGGCCCGGCCGGCCAGCCCCTCGCGGCGCGCCAGATCCTCGAGCGCCTCCTCAACCACGACCGCATCGAGTTCGTCATCGGCACGAAGGTGAACGAGAGCCACCAGGACCCCAACATCCCGCAGGACCTCGAGCTGCGCCGGTCGGTGTTCAAGCGCATGCAGGCGGCGCTCGAGAAGAACTACCGCAAGGTCGTGACGGTGAACTACTACTGACGCCCGCCCCGCCCGGCATCCGCCGCCGCGGGAGGGACGTTGCCATGCGGGAGGGACGCAATTCATTGCGTCCGTTCCCTTTTCAGCGCCACGCGCCGAGGCGGCGCGGGTACATTGCGCGCCGTGTCCCTTTTCAGCGCCACGCGCCGAGGGCGGCGCGGGTACATTGCGTCCGCGTCCCTTTTCAGCGCCACGCGCCGAGGGCGGCGCGGGTACATTGCGTCCGTGTCCCGTTTCAGCGCCACGAGCCGAGGGCGGCGCGGGTACATTGCGCGCCCGGCCGCGACAAGCGCGGCCCTTCCAATGTCCAATTTCCACACAAAAAAAATAAAATTCATAATTGACAGGGGGGGGGGGGCGCAATGTTAAGATATAGCACGCCGCCAGATTAGGCTTCAATTCAAGCAGAAAGCGAGGTCAGCATGGACACGAGCGTGGAACGTCTGAATGGACGAACAGCATGGGGACGCGCCGGAGGGGTGCGCGCCGAAGGGCCGCGTGCCGGATGGGGACGCGCCGAAGGGCCGCGCGCCGGATGGGGATGCGTCCGATGGGGCGCGTGCGTGCTGGGGTGCATGGTCCCGGCGCTCCTGTGGGGCGGGGACGGGGAGGAGGCCGCCGCGGAACGCGCGTTCACCTCCGCCCAGACGGTGGCGGAGGCGATCGTCGGCGACACGGCCGTGCGCGTCGCCGTGCCCGCGGGCGCGTTCGTCGCCTTCACGGGCGCGAACGCCTACTCGGGCGGCACGGAGATCGAGACGGGCGGCGTGATCGTCTCGAACGTGACGGCGCTCGGGACGGGCCCGATCCGGTGCGCGAGCGGCACGGCGATTCGCGTGTGCGTGGACTTCGCGGAGCACGAGGGCGGCCTGCAGGAGCTGATCGACCGCATCGAGGTCGCCACGCCGGCGGAGGGCGGGGACGAGCCGTGGGTCTCCTTCCAGCTGATGGCGGGCGGCCTCGCGAACGACGTGGACTTCTCGCGCCAGCCCTACCTCTGGCTCGGCGCGCCGGGCGTGGGCAACAGCTGGCAGCCGTTCACGGGCGCGCTCGTCCCCTACGGCAGCGAGTACCGCTTCGGCTACGCGGGAAGCCCGAACGGCGAGGCGCGCGGGCTGGCGTTCGGCTCCGTGCTGGCCGACGCGCCGGACGGGACGCCCCGCCGCGTGCTGCTGCGCGGCAGCGGCATCACGTCGCTCAACGGGGGCGCCTGCACGGGCGGCATCGTCGTGGAGGGCCCCGCCTACCTCGCCCTGAAAGGCGACTACGCGCTCGGCGCGGCGACGAACCTGACGCTCCGCGACGGCGCGCGCGTCAACTTCAAGAACGCGGACTGCGTCTATGCGGCGAAGCGCGAGATCCGCGTCGAGGGGACGGTCTCCTTCCACTCCTGCGGAGCCGAAAAGAAGGCCGTCTGCACGGTCTTCAAGGGCCCGGTCACGGGCTGGGGCAAGATCCTGCTCACCGACCAGGGCGGCGTGCGCTTCACGAGCGCGTCGAACACCTTCACGGGGACGCTGGAGCTCTCGAACAACCACGGCACCTACGGCGTCGAGATCGGCATCGGCGACGGCGCGAACTGCAGCTGGGCGGGGGACAAGATCGTCCAGAAGAACACGACGGGCGGGCAGAACCCGACCGCCCTGACGAACAACTTCGTGCAGGTCGACTGCGACGGCGACTTCACGCTGGCGACGGACCTCGGCGCGCTGGGCGGGCGGCTCGTCAAGAAGGGGTCTGGCACGCTCACGCTCGCGCAGCCGTTCGCCCGCACGCCGCGCCGGGCGGACCAGCCCATCATCGAGATCCACGGGGGCGCGCTGCGGCGCACGCAGCCGGAGCCGGCCGCCGCCAGCGGCCTCGTCTTCCTGGGCGAGGGCGCGACGCTCGACCTGAACAACGTCGCGGCGGAAAGCCTGTGGCTGCCCTACGGAACCGGCAGCATCGTCAACCCCGCCGACGGGGCGATGGTCCTGGAGGGCACGGCCAACGCGCAGACGGCGTTCGACGGCGCGCTCGCGGGCGACGTGACGGTGCGCACGACGGGGAACGAGCCCTGGCAGGTGGGGGCCGGGACGCGGATCGCGGGGACGCTGTCGCTCGCCTCCGCGACCGTGCGGGCGAACCAGGGGTTCGCGGTGGATGCGCTGGACGTGGACGCGCGCTCACGCCTCCTCTTCAATTCGGACGTGCCGGGGGGCGGCCTGACGATGGAGATCTGGTGCAACGGCAACGAGACGGCCTGGAGCGGCAGCGGCCACGACGCGAAGTTCGCCACGGCGTGCGCGGAAATGGAGCGGCGCAGACCGGACGCGACGGGCGACATGGCCAACTTCCTCGACGGGACGTTCGCGTCCGGCGCCAATCCCAGCACGAGGTCCGAGCCCAATGCGTTCACGGCGGCCCTCGGCAGCGGCCCGGAGAACTTCATCGCCCGCTTCACGGGCTACTTCCTCGCCGAGCAGGAGGGGACCTATGCGTTCCGGGTCTACGCGGACGACGCCGGGCGGCTCACGCTCGACGGGACGAACCAGGTCGTCTACGTGGCGGCGGGCAACCATAACTCCGCCGGCGAGGGGTCCGTCTGGCTGGACGCGGGCCGGCACCCGATCGAGGTCCTCTTCAACGAGGAGGGCGGCTGGGAATACGTCCGCGTGGAGATGAAGGCGCCGGGCGCGGCGGCGTTCGAGGTGATGCCCCTGCGCCTCCTCTCGACGTGGAACGGCCGGACGACGCGCCTCCCGCGCGTGGCGGGCGCGGGCGTGCTCGAGCTGATGCCGGGCGCCGTATGGCCGGAGGGGATGGGGCTTGCGGACTTCACGGGCGCGCTCGTCGCCAACGACCGGACCGCCGAGCCGGACGCGGGGGCCGTCACGCCCGCCACGGCGTTCCTCGACTACACGGGCGACGGCACGCTCGCGCAGGGCTGGGCGCCGAAGGGCCTCGCCCGCCTCGAGCCGCGGAACGCCGCGACGCTCTGCGGCCAGGCGAGCACGTGGGGCTCGCTCAACACGACGGCGCGCATCCCGCTCGACAGTCCGTTCGAGGTCGCGTTCGACTTCTCGGCCGTCGAGCCGTGGAACGTGGAGTGGTCGATGGGCGACGGCTTCGCGCTCGTCCTCCACGACGGGAAGGTCGGCTACCACGGGGGCCAGTTCAGCTTCTCCTCCGCGACGCGGCTCAGCGAGGCGAGCGCCTACGGGATGCAGTTCTACCTCATATCGGACATGACGGTCTTCGCCTGGGTCCGCGACAACGGGGCCCTGGGGGCCGTCGTCACGAACGCGGCGGCGGGCGCGTTCCAGATGAAGAAGCTCAAGAACAGCCCCATGCGCGTCTCGCTCGCGTGGGACGGCGAGAACCTGGTGACGTCGCTGGAGAAGGGGACGGCCCGGTGGTGCTCCACGAACGCCTTTGCGGCGGCGGACCTCCCTGCGCGCTTCCCGGACGGCGCGTACCTCGGCATCTGGGCGCAGAACGGCGGCTACTGGACGGCGCAGCGCGTCGAGAAGCTCTCGCTCGTCCACGGCGGGATGTCCGAGACGGCGCCGAAGCGGGTCTTCAACGGCACGCTCGGCCTCACGAACGGCACCGTGACGGCCGCGCTGGCGGGATCCGTCCAGGCGGAGCTTGCGGCGGACCTCGCCGTGGCGGGCGCGGGGACGCTCACGGTCGCGGACGGGCAGACGCTCGCCTGCACGGGCGCGGCCTGGTCGTTCGACCTCGCCAACCCGGAGGCGAAGCTCACGTGCCGGGGCGCGCTCACGTTCCCGGCGGCGCCCATCACGGTGGACGTGTCGGCGGGCGAGGCGACGCCTCGGACGCGCGTGCTGGCGGACCTCACGGGCGTGGCGGACGGCGCGGCGGCGGGGCTGTCGTTCCGGCTCGCCGAGGACCTGCCCACCGCCTGGAAGCTGCGGTACCGCGACGGCCTCCTGACGCTCACGGACGGCACGGGCACGGTGCTCATCCTGCGGTGATTTTGCTATACTCTTGCTCATGGAAAGCAAGAACGTGGTTCGCTTGATCGGGGCCGTGCTGGCGCTCGGGATGGGCGCCGGCGCGGCGGAGGTCTCCGTCGTCCGCACGGCGGACGTGGTGGTGGTGGGCGGTTCGTCGGCGGCCGTCTCGGCGGCGGTCGCCGCGAAGGAGGCGGGGGCGGACGTGTTCCTGATCGCGCCGCGCCCCTACCTTGGCGAGGACGTGGCGGGGACGCTGCGCGTCGTGCGCGACCCGGCCGACGACGCGCGCGCGCCGCTCTTCCGCGCGTTCTTCTCTTCGGGCGGCGGCGCGCGGGCGGACCTTGCCGCGCGCACGACGCCGTTCCTCGTGAAGCGCGCGCTCGACAAGGCGATGCTCGCCGCCGGGGTGCCGTACCTGACGGGCGCGCCCGTGTGCGACGTCGTGCAGGACGCGGACGGGCGCTTCGCGGGCGTCGTGATGGCGAACCGCAGCGGGCGGCAGATCGTCCGGGCGAAGGTGCTCGTGGACGCGACGCCGCGCGCGCGCGCCGCGCGCCGGGCGGGCGGCCGCACGGCGCCGTTCCCGGCGGGCGTCTACCGCTTCCGCCGCGTCGTCGTCGCGGGCGCGGCGCCGACGGGGGCGGGCGTGACGGCGACGCCCCTCACGGCGCCGTTCACGGTGACCACGAAGAACCACCTCAAGCCCGACTTCCCGAACGTGATCGAGGCGCGGTTCTGGGACTGCGAGCTGGAGATCCCGATGAAGGACGGCTCGGCGCGCGCGTTCGCCGAGGCCGAGCAGGTCGCGCGCGACCGCACGTTCGTGCCGACGCAGCTGGACGCCGCGAACACGCTCACGCTCCTCGCGCCGGACCGCTTCCGGTGCCGCGCGGCGGGCGGCGCGTGGACGGGGGCCGACGCGCTCGACCTCGCCTGCCTGCGGCCGCAGGACGCGGCGGGCGTGTGGGTGCTTGGCCCGCTCGCCGACCTCCCCCGCGACGCGGCGGAGAAGATGACGAAGCCCGGCGCCTACCTGCTGGTGGGGGCGCGCGTGGGCCGCGCCGCCGCCGCCGAGGCGAAGGGGCTCCCGTCCGCGCGGGGCGCGCTCCGCGTCGCCGCCGAGGGAAGCCCCCTCGACGGCACGCTCGGCGAACACCATGGCGCGCTGCCCGCCTACCTCGTGAACGCGTCGGGCGCCGTCGCCGTGCCCGACGCGCTCCCGACGCTGGCGGCGTGCGACACGCTCGTCGTCGGCGCGGGGACGGGCGGCGGCCCCGCCGGCATCGCCGCCGCGCGCCAGGGCGCGCGCACGCTCGTCTGCGAATACCTCTACATGGAGGGCGGCGTGCAGACGGACGGCCTGATCGGGCGCTACTGGTTCGGCAACCGCGTCGGCTTCACGAAGGAGGTGGACGCCGGCACGCGCGCGACGGGCAGCGTCTTCCCCCAGGCGAAGGGCGAGTGGTACCGCGCCGAGCAGCGCAAGGCGGGCGCGGAGATCTGGTTCGGCGCGTTCGTGAACGGCGTCCTCGTGAAGGACGGCCGCGTGGCGGGCGCCGTGGTGGTGATGGACGACGGGACGCGCGGGCTCGTCGCCTGCCGCACCGCGATCGACGCGACGGGCAACGCCGAGCTGCCCGCGATGGCGGGCGAGGAGACGGAGTTCATCACGGACGACGAGCTCTCCGTGCAGGGCGTGGGCCAGGCCCGGAACACGCTCGGCGCCGGCTACGCGAACTCGGACATCGGCTTCGTCGACGACACGGACGCCGCCGACGTCTTCTACTTCGCCCTCCGCTCGCGCCTCAGCCTCCCCGAGGGCACGTGGGACCAGGCGCAGGTCGTCAACAGCCGCGAGCGCCGCCGCATGGTCGGCGCGTTCTACATGAACGCCTGCGACGTCGTGAACGGGCGCACGTACCCGGACACGATCGCGCGTACGTACTCGAACTTCGACTCGCACGGCCAGACGCGCGACGACCTCTTCTTCATCCAGGACCCCGGCCACAGGCCGATGTACGTGAACCTGCCCTACCGCTGCCTCCTGCCGAAGACGCTCGACGGCCTCCTCGTGACGGGCCTCGGCATCAGCGCGCACCGCGACGCGATGCCGATCCTGCGCATGCAGCCCGACGTCCAGAACCAGGGCTACGCCGCCGGCGTCGCCTCCGCCCTCGCCCTCAAGGAGGGGAAGCCGGTGCGCGACATCGACGTGAAGGCGCTCCAGCGCCACCTCCTCGAGAAGGGCATCCTGCGGGAGGAGGACGTGGCGACGCCGGACAGCTTCCCGCTCCCCGACGCCGCGTTCGACGCGGCCGCGGCGGAGCTTGCGGACAACTACAAGGGCCTCACCGTCCTGATGGCGGACCGCGCCCGCGCCCTGCCGCGCGTCCGGGCCGCCTTCCACGCCGCCGAGGGCGAGGCCAAGCTCGTCTACGCCCACGTGCTCGCGCTCCTCGGCCAGCCGGACGGCGAACGCCAGCTCCTCGCGAAGTTCAGCGCGATGGCCTGGGACAAGGGCTGGAACTACCGGGGCATGGGCCAGTTCA
Organism: Clostridiales bacterium CCNA10; assembly: GCA_963618935.1. Taxonomy (GTDB): domain Bacteria; phylum Verrucomicrobiota; class Kiritimatiellia; order RFP12; family UBA1067; genus RUG572. The sequence goes on from CAVEVC010000128.1 coordinate 14,265, forward strand.
ACCGCAGCGTGAGCTGGGTGGACAGCTATGCGATCGCGCTCGGCCACTGCCGGTCGAAGGCCGCCGTGCCCGCGCTGGTCGAGAAGGCGAACGCGCTCACCGAGACGAGCGAATACTCGCACTTCCGCGCCGTCGCCCGCGCGCTGGAGGAGATCGGCGACCCGCGCGCCGTCCCCGCGCTCGCGGACGTCCTGAAGCGCCCCGGCATCGGCGGCCGCTGGCAGACGATGGGCGCGCAGCCCCCCGTCGTGCCCGGCTACCAGAACGAGGCCGGCGACTGGGAGCGCACGCTCGCCCTGCGCGAGCTCTGCATCGCCCGCGCGCTCTACCGCCTCGGCGACACGCCGGACGGCCTTGGCCGCCGGACGCTCGAACGCTACGCCGCCGACCCGCGCCGCGCCTACGCGAAGCACGCGCAGATGGTGCTGGAGGGCGCGGCGCGCGCGCGCTGAAAAAATCCGAAATACCCCCTTGCGCATCCCGGCAGGGGGTGGTATACTATGTCCCGTTTTCAACGCCACGCGGGGAAGTAGCTCAGTTGGTAGAGCATCACGTTCGCAACGTGGGGGTCGAGAGTTCGAATCTCTTCTTCTCCACCAGTTGGCGCGGAAATGGAAAAGCGGCTTTCGCCCGATGGGGCGCGCCGCGTTTTTTGCATGGAGACGACGACAGAGAGATGGGAGAGGCTGCTGTCCCCGCTGCGGGTCAAGGTGGAGGGGGAGGCGGTCTCGTTCGAGGACTACCGCCCGCGGGGCGACGCGCGCTCGCCGTTCGAGGTGGACTACGAGCGCGTCGTGTTCTCGTCCGCCTTCCGCCGCCTCGCGCGGAAGACCCAGGTCCATCCGTTCGCGGACGTCGACTACATCCACAACCGCCTCACGCACTCGCTGGAGGTGGCGTCCCTCTGCCACACGTTCGCCCGGGAGGTCCAGCGGATCGTGCGGGCGCGGGGCGACGCGCCCCCCGGCCGGCTTGAGGCCATCGACTGGTGCATGCAGGCCGCCGGGCTCGCGCACGACATCGGGAACCCCGCCTACGGGCATTCCGGCGAGGAGGCGATCCAGTCCTGGGCCGAGAAGGCGGGCGCCCGCCTGGGGGACGACCCCGTGTGGAACGACTTCCGCGTGTTCGACGGCAACGCGCAGGCCTTCCGCCTCCTCGTCCGCAACGATTTGCGGGATTCGATCTACTACTGCTTCACGCTGGCCTCGCTGGGGGCGCTTGTCAAGCACCCCCGGCTCGCGTCCTCCTTTGCGGCGGGGGCGCCCGGCGCGCGCAAGCTGGCGGCGTTCTCCACCGAGGAGGCGATCTTCCGCAAGGTCTGGGACCGCCTCGGCCTCGTGCGCGCGGACGGCTCGTTCATGCGCCACCCGCTCTCCTACCTCACCGAGGCCGCGGACGACATCTGCTACCGCATCCTCGACTTCGAGGACGCCGTGGCGATGGACATCCTTTCCGAGGCGCAGGTCACGGCCCTCTTCCGGAAGATCCTCACCCCGCGCCACCGGGAGGAGAGCGCGGGCCGGCCGCTGCAGTGGTTCCGCGGCGTGGCGATCCGCGACCTCGTTGAGGCCTTTGCCGCGCAGTTCGAGCGCCGCTACGACGCCATCCTCTCCGGCACGCTGGAGGGCGAGCTGAAGGACTACCTGGAGAGCGGGCAGCGGGAGGCGTTCGACGAGATCAGCCGCCTCTACGGCGTCCTCTTTTCGCACCACCGCAAGGTCATCGCCGAGCTTGGGTCCTATGGGCAGTTCGCCGGCGTCCTCGACCACTACCTTTCCTTCCTGAAGCAGGTCCCGGAGGCGGGGGGCGCGCCGCCGTTCGCGTCGCTCCCCACGCCGGGCCGGCAGCTCGTGCAGCTCGCGTGGGGCGCCGCCTACTACGCGGCCCACCGCGCCCGCCCCCGCGCCTGGTGGGCGCACGCGGTGCTGGACTTCGTTTCGGGCATGACCGACGACTACCTGAACGCGCTGGCCCGCCGCCTCGGGTGCTAGCCCCGCGCGGGCCGGGGGGGGCCGCGGGCCGCCGAGGACGTCGGC
>CAVEVC010000129.1:0-3960 GCA_963618935.1 Clostridiales bacterium CCNA10
ATCGCGTTCATCCGCTCGACGTTCAACAACACGCAGGTCTCGATCGCCGACGCGCGCGGCGGCGTGATCAGCTGGAGCTCGGCCGGCAAGGCGGGCTTCAAGGGCTCGCGCAAGTCGACGGCGTTCGCCGCGACGATGGTCGCGCAGGACGCGGCGCGCGCGGCGGTCGCGAAGGGGATGCACGAGTGCGAAGTCCGGATGCAGGGCGCCGGCGCCGGCCGCGAGAGCGCGGTTCGCGCGATCCAGGCCGCGGGCATCCGCGTCACGCAGATTACCGACACCACGCCGGTGCCGCACAACGGTTGCCGCGCTCGCAAGCGCAGGAGGGTCTAATCATGGGTCGCTATACAGGTCCCGTTTGTCGTCAGTGCCGCCGCGAAGGGCAGAAGCTCTTCCTCAAGGGCGAGCGCTGCTATCGCGCCAAGTGCCCGATCGATCAGGGCACGGGCATTCCCGGCATGCACGTGGCGCGCCGCGCCCGCAAGATGTCCGAATACGGCGAGCAGCTGCGCCAGAAGCAGGCGCTCCGCCGCCAGTACGGCATGGGCGAGCTGCAGTTCCACCGCTTCTTCAAGGAGGCCCTGCGCCGCAAGGGCGTGACGGGCGAGATCCTCCTCCAGCTCCTGGAGCTCCGCCTCGACAACGTGGTGTATCGCCTCGGCTTCGCGCCGAGCCGCCGCGCCGCGCGCCAGTATGTGCTCCACGGGCACGTCACGGTGAACGGCCGCAAGGCCGCCATCCCGTCGATGGTCCTGGGCCAGGGCGACGTTGTCGCCGTCAAGGACAAGGCGAAGTCCCGCGACTTCGCGACGAAGTCCCTCGACGCCGCGACCAAGGCGCAGATGCCGGCCTGGATCAACCTGGACCGCACGGCGTTCAAGGCCGAGATCGTCGAGATTCCGACCCGCGAGCAGATCGCGCCGATCGTCGATGAACAGGCGATCGTCGAACTCTACTCGCGTTAATGGAAGCGGGCTAAGGGCCCGCCCGTAGTTTTCACCCATCTCAAGGGAGGTTTCAATGCCGATCCGTTTGAGTCGTTTTGAAATGCCTGAGCGCGTCCAGCGGGAAGAAGGCACCGCCAAGGGGACGTATGCCCGGTTCGTGGCCGAGCCGTTCGAGATCGGCTACGCCCGCACGATCGGGAATTCGCTCCGCCGCGTGCTGCTCTCGTCCATCGAGGGCTGCGCGATCAGCTCGGTCAAGATCGAGGGCGTGAGCCACGAGTTCTCGACGATTCCGGGCGTCGCGGAGGACGTGACGGACATCATTCTCAATCTGAAGCGCGTGCTGCTGAAGGCGTTCACGCGCGAGAACACCCGGCTCCATCTGCGCAAGGAGGGCCCCTGCACGGTCTGCGCCGGCGACTTCGCCGCCGAGAACGCCGTGGAGGTGCTCAACCCCCGCCAGGAGATCGCGACGCTCGAAGAGGGCGCCGTCCTCGACATGGAGTGCGAGATCCGCATCGGCCGCGGCTTCTGCCTGGCCGAGGGCAACAAGACGCCGGACCAGGAGATCGGCCGCATCGCGATCGACTCGATCTTCTCGCCCGTCACGCGCGTGAACTTTCTCGTGGAGAACACCCGCGTGGGCCAGCGCACCGACTACGAGAAGCTCGTCCTCGACGTGTGGACCGACGGCCGCGTGACGCCGGACGACGCCCTTAAGACCGCCGCCGCGGTCCTCCGCCGCCATCTCGACGTGTTCGTCGATTACTCGAACGTGGACGCGCTTGAGTTCGACGACTCCGAGAAGAAGGGCGCGGACGAGCGCGAACGCCTCCGCAAGCTGCTGAACATGTCCGTGAACGAGATCGAGCTTTCGGTCCGTGCCGCGAACTGCCTCAACAACGCCAACATCACCACGGTGGGCGAGCTTGCGCAGAAGACCGAGGCGGACATGCTCAAGTACCGCAACTTCGGCAAGAAGTCGCTGAACGAGATCAAGGACAAGCTGAAGGACCTCGGGCTCTGCCTCGGGTACAAGTTCGACGCCGACCTGCTCGAATCGAAGAAGTAATCGTTGTAAGGAAGTTTTCCCATGCGTCATCAGAGAGTTATGAAGAAGTTCGGGCGCTCGAAGGAGCACCGCAAGGCCCTCATGCAGAGCCTTGTGACGAACCTGATCCTCGTCGAATCGATCAAGACCACGCTCCCGAAGGCCAAGCAGGCCCGCAAGGACGCCGAGAAGATGGTCACGCTCGCCCGCAAGGGCACGCTGGGCGCGCGCCGCCTCGCCGCGTCCCGCCTCCAGCAGCCCAAGGCCGTCCAAAAGCTGTTCGACAAGATCGTCCCGGCGATGGAAGGCCGCAAGGGCGGCTACACGCGCATCCTCAAGCTCGGCGCCCGCAAGGGCGACGCAGCCCCGATGTGCCTTCTGCAGTGGGTCTCCGTGCCGGAAGTCACGGATGCGGCGACTGAAGCCGCTCCCGCCGCCGAGGCCCCGAAGGCCGAGGAAGCCACGTAATCCAGGCCAGCCAGATGTTCAGTTCCCTGTGGACCAACGGCTCAGACCCTGCGGTTCTGGACGTGAACTGATATTCTGATCTGGACACATCGCTAATTTTGACAGATCGCAAACGGGTGTACCCCAATGGTACGTCCGTTTTTTTTTCTTCTTCTCTCTCTCTCTTTTTGTTTCTGTATCATCCCGTTTTCTCTTCCGTCCTCCCGCATTTCTTGTAGTATTTCGACCACATTTTCTTCCGCCCATTTCGTTCCGAACAAATCAAGCGATCTTTCACGTGACCAGACAGGAGGGGGATTCCTTCGAGGAAACGGGCGCTACGCGGAACGCCGCAGGCGCCGCCGCAGCCATTCGGCCACGCGGAGGGACGTGCGAGGCCGGACGCCGCGGTCCGGCGCCCCCCGCGCGGTGGCGATGCAGTCCGGGTCGACCCTCAGCGCGATCGCGGCCTCCAGGGAGATGACGGTCCTCCCCGCCTCCGCAAGCACGGCGGCCGCGGCGGCGAGCGGCGCGGCGGCGGCGGGCGCCTCGCGCCTGGGGAAGAGGACGCCCGCGACCCTCCGCGTCCGCGCGCGCGGCGCCCCCGGGGCGGCCGGGAGGGCCGCGTCGGCGGGGACGGGGTCCGCCAGGCCGCACGCCTGGCGGAAGCGCCGCGCGATGGACTTGTAGCGCATGAGCGCCGCGTAGTGCGCGAAGAGGTCGGGCGCCTCGCGCTCGAGGAGGCGCTTGATGCCGCCCCGGCGTCCGCGCCACCCCGCCGCGGCGTCGCCCGCGGCGCGGTTGTCGACATAGCATTCGAGGTCCTCCAGCATGCCGCCGAGGCGCAGGGCCGCCTCGGGCGACGTCCGCGCCGCACGCCAGGCCGCCCGAAGCGCCTCCACGGCCGGCTTCGGGTTCGTCGTCCGGCGCCGCGTGATGGCGCGGCGCGTGCGCCCGAGCGCAATCCGTCGGTCCCGCTCGCGCTCGTAGTAGGTCGTCCGGCGCATGCGGCGGCGCGCCGCGTCGAACGCCCGGCGCGCAAGCCAGCAGGCAAGGGCGGGCGCGCCGATGAAGAAGCAGACGGCGAGCGCGTCCGAACACCGCTCCAGGGGGCGGACGCCGCGTTCGTTCTGCCAGCTGCGGAACGTGCGCGGCACGTGCCCGATTGTATGCCCCTCCCGGAAGGAGGCGCGCCAGAACGCGCGGCGGTAGGCCTCGGAGTCCAGCCCGAGGACCTCCTCGCGGAACCAGTCGAGGAACGTCCGCGCGTCCGCGCACGGGCGTCCGGCGAGGGCATGACCCTCGCGTAGCAGTTTCCTCCTGATGCGTGTGTCCATCGGCCTCCTCCTCGTCCTTCCTTTCTTCACCTTGCCGTGCCCTGGTCTGCCCCGCCCCCTCCGATCGTCCTCCCGGCTGGACGAGGAGGGACCGAAGGCTGGCCCGGGCGGAACGGGCGGAAGTCTACCACATCCCTGCGCGGCGGGGCAAGGGAAATCGCTTGATTTGTTCGGAACG
>CAVEVC010000130.1:0-10537 GCA_963618935.1 Clostridiales bacterium CCNA10
AGGAGAACGAAACATGAAACTGACGCTCAACCGCGAATACGCCGTCCGCCACCTCGGCGTGGCCGCGCTCTTCACGGGCCTCGCCGGCTGGTTCCTCCACGACGCCGTCTTCGTCTATCCGCACCTTCCGGCGGACGGCCCGCACCACACGACCGTCGAGTTCCAGTACAGCTTCGCGGCGCTGCTCGCCACGGCGGCGTTCTGCATCGCCTTCCGCGTGTGGGCCAACCGCAGGCGCGTCGTCGAATGGGACGACGAGAAGATGTGGGGCCCCGGCGCGGGGGACGTCGAGACGCCCTTCGCGGACATCGTCGGCGTCGAGGACGCGCAGTGGGAGCGGAAGGGCATCATCGTCTTCCTCGTGAAGGACGGGCGGCGCATCAGGCTGGACGCCTGGCACCACGCGGGCGTGAAGGACCTCGTCGCGAAGATCCTGCCCGCGAAGGCGGCGGCGGCAACGGACGGCGGACAGCAGACAAAGAACTAAGGAAGGGAGCGGCGGCATGGAACGGACGGCGAACGAGACGAACGGCGGAAACTACAAGTGGGTGGCCCTCGCCCTCCTCTGGGTGGCGTTCTTCCTCCAGCAGGGCACGCGGCAGGTCTACAGCGGCACGAACAGCTTCATCCGGGACGGCCTGGGGCTCGGCAACGAGCAGATCGGCCTCATCGGCACCGTCTTCATGTTCGTCTACGGCATCTGCGTGCCGTTCGCGGGATTGGCGGCGGACCTCTTCCGACGCAAGTGGATGGTCGCGATCGGCGTCCTCGTCTTCTGCGGCGGCATCTTCTGCTCGGGCTTCGCGACCTCGTTCCTTTCGCTGCTCGTCTTCTACAGCGTCCTGAACGGGCTCGGGCAGACGTTCTACTACCCGTCCGCCACCTCGCTCATCGGCCAGCTCCACAAGGAGTCGCGCGCGACGGCCCTCTCGCTTCTCCAGCTCGGCCTCTACCTCGGCATCATCGGCTGCACGTGGGCGAGCGGCTGGATGGGCGAGCTCGGCGCGGACGGCTGGCGCACGCCGTTCAAGCTCTTCGGCGGCATCGGCGTCGTCTGGGCGCTCGCGCTCGTCTTCCTCCTGAAGGACACGAAGCCCGTCGCCTCCCCCGGCGCGGCGGCCCGGCCCGGCATCGGCGAGACGGTGGGCGCCATCGTGAAGAAGCCCTCCGCGATCCTGCTCGCCATCGGCCTGGGCATGTTCATCTACGTGGACGGCGGCTTCAAGACGTGGATGCCGGACTACCTGCGCTCGGAGGCCTTTGCGGACGACTTCCGCTGGCTCGACGCGCACGTGCCGTGGCTGCGCGGCGCGCCCGCCCTCTTCGCCGTCCTCTGGCACTACCTCGGCGCCATCGTCGGCGTGATGGCCGGCAGCCGCATCTCCGACCGCTTCGCGAAGGCGCGCCCCGGCATCCGCATGGAGGTGAACATCGCCGGCCTCGTCCTCGGCATCCCGTTCATCCTCCTGATGGCGCGCGCGCAGTCCCTCGCCGCATGCTGCGCGGGCATGTGCCTCTTCGGCGTCTTCCGGGGCGTGTACGACTCGAACCTGCTCGCCTCGCTCTTCGACGTCATCAAGCCGCGCTTCCACGCGACGGCGGCGGGCGTGATGCTCTGCTGCGGGTTCGTCTTCGGCTCGTCCTCCTCCGCCGTCCTCGGCTGGATGAAGGGCCACTTCGGCCTCCAGGCGGGCTTCCAGTCGCTCGCGCTCTTCTACCTCGTCGGCGCGCTCGTCATCCTCGTCGCGCGCACGTGCTTCCTGAAGAAGGACTACGAAGGGTGACGTTCGTCTCGCTCGACTTCGAGACCACGGGCGCGGTGAAGGGCCACCCCAACGAGCCCTGGCAGCTGGGCCTCGTCGCGATCGCGGACGGCGCGCCCGTCGCCTCCTCGCAGTGGGAGACCTGGTTCCGTGTGGCGGCGGACCGCCCCTTCTCGCCGCGCGCGCCGGGCCGCTGGGCCGAGATCCGCGCCGACCTCGCCGCCGCCCCGTCGTTCATGGACCTCTGGCCCGCGCTCGCCGGCCGCCTCGTGGGCGTGCCGCTCGTCGCGCACAACGCGGCGACCGAGCGGAGCGTCCTCGTGAAGCGCGCGCCGCTCACGCCCTTCGGCCCGTGGATCGACACGCTCCGGCTCGCGCGGACGCTCTGGCCGCGCGTGCCGTCGTTCGCGCTCGGCGACCTCATCCGCACGTTCGGCCTCCAGGCGCGGGTCGACGCGCTCTGCCCCGGGCGCACCTGGCACGACGCCCTCTACGACGCCTGCGCGGGCGCCGTCCTCTGCTGCCACATCATGTCCATCCTGAAGGCGAAGACGTATGAAGATCTATGTCGCTACGCATAACGCGCACAAGCTGCGCGAAATCGGGGAGATCCTGCCGGGCTGCGAGCTCGTCCCCGACGACCCGGCGGCGGAGGAGACCGCCGCGACGTTCGAGGGCAACGCCCTCGTCAAGGTGCGCGCCATCGCCGCGCGCCACGCGGGCGCCTGGTGCCTTGCGGACGATTCGGGGCTGGAGGTGGACGCCCTCGGCGGCGCGCCGGGCGTCCGCTCCGCGCGCTACGCGGGCGAGCCGGGCAGCACGCCCGCCAACAACGCGCTCCTCCTGAAGAACCTCGCGGGCGTCCGGAACCGCGCCGCGCGCTTCGTCTGCGCGGTCGCGCTCGTGGACCCCGCCGGGCGGGAGCACGTCGTGCGCGGGGAATGCCCCGGCCGGATCGCGGCGGCGCCCTCCGGCGCGGGCGGCTTCGGCTACGACCCGCTCTTCGTCCCCGACGGGCACGCGGCGTCGTTCGCCGACCTCGGCGCGGCCGCGAAGAACGCGATCTCCCACCGCGCCCGCGCCCTTGCGGCGGCGAAGCGGATCCTGGCGTTGGTAGGGGCGCGCGTCCCGCGCGCCCGCATTTCCACCTAGCGGGATTCCCGCGTTTTTGCTATCATAGCCAATCCATTTTCCAAGGAAAGGCAAGAGAGAGCAATGAAGTTCGAGACGAAAGAGTCCAGCCCCTGCGTGGTGGCCCTCTCGGTGAAGGCCGAGGCCGACGAGACCAAGGCGCCGTACCAGAAGGTGCTGGGCGCGTTCATGCGCGAGGCGTCGCTTCCCGGCTTCCGCAAGGGGAAGGTCCCGCTGGACGTCATCAAGCAGAAGTTCCACCAGGAGATCGCCCGTGAGTGCCAGCAGGCCTGCTTCAGCGCGTTCTACCCGCAGGCGCTCAAGGAGTCCGGCCTCGACGCCGTGGACCTCCAGAACGTGACGGACGTGCTGTTCACGCCCGAGACCGGCTTCTCCTGCACGGCGCTCGTGGAAGTCAGGCCGACCTTCGACCTGCCGAAGTACAAGAAGCTCGCCATCAAGGCGGGCGACGCGACGGTGGCGGACGAGCAGGTGGCGGAGCGCGTGGAGAGCTTCCGCAAGGCCTTCGCGAAGTTCGAGGACGCCAAGGAGGGCGACGCGGTCGCCGAGGGCGACTTCGTGCAGTTCGACTACGCCGGCACGCTCGACGACAAGGCCAGGACCCCGCTCGCGGAGGTCGCGCCGGACCAGAAGGCGGTCTGCGGCGCGCAGGGCTTCTGGACGCAGCTGGAGGAGGGCCGCTTCCTGCCCGAGATCCTCGACGCGCTCAAGGGCATGAAGGCGGGCGAGACGAAGGACGGCGTGAAGGTGAAGTTCCCGAAGGACAACGCGCCGGAGCCCCTGAAGGGCAAGGCGTGCCTCTACACCGTCACGGTGAAGGGCTTCCGCCGCCGCACGCTGCCGGACGACGCCGCGTTCGCCGCCGCCGCCAAGGCCGAGTCCCTCGACGCCCTGCGCGCGCAGATCCGCGGGCAGATGGAGAAGGACGCCGCGGCCGCCGAGCTGGAGAGCCGCAAGGGCCAGGCGATCGAGCTGCTGCTCAAGAAGGCCGACTTCGCCGTGCCGCCGTCGCTCGTGCAGCGCCAGATCCAGAGCTACCTGCAGGACCTCGCGCAGCGCGCCCAGTACTCCGGCATGTCCGCCGACTACATCGAGCAGAACCGCGACAAGATCCTCGCGGACGCCGAGGCCGGCGCGGTGCGCCAGGTGCGCCTCTCCTACATCCTCCTCGGCATCGCCAAGGCGGAGAACATCGAGGCGACCGACGCCGACGTGGACGCGGGCCTGGAGAAGATGGCCGCCGAATCGAACGGCAAGGCGACCGCCGCCGACCTCCTCAAGCAGCTGCAGGAGCGCGACCAGGTCGCGCTCTACAAGGAGCAGCTCCGCGCCGAGAAGGCGATCGACCTGGTCCTCGCCGAGGCGAAGTAAGATGGGCGCGCGGAATTCCTACCTGGTGCCGATGGTCGTCGAGCAGACGAGCCGCGGCGAACGCTCCTACGACATCTACAGCCGCCTGATGCAGGACCGCATCGTCCTCCTCGGCGGCGAGGTGAACGACGACTCGGCGAACCTGGTCGTCGCCCAGCTCCTCTTCCTGCAGGCGCAGGACGCGAAGAAGCCGGTGAGCATGTACATCAACTCCCCGGGCGGCAGCGTCACGGCGGGCCTTGCGATCTACGACACGATGCAGTTCATCTCCTGCCCCGTCCACACCTACTGCATCGGCCAGGCGGCGTCGATGGGCGCCGTGCTGCTGACGGCGGGCGAGAAGGGCCACCGCTTCGCGCTGCCGAACGCCCGCATCATGATCCACCAGCCGTGGGGCGGCGCCGAGGGCAAGGCGAGCGACATCGAGATCACCTGCCAGGAGATCCTGCGCCTCAAGCGGACGCTCAACGAAATCCTCGCCGCCCACTCCGGCCGGCCGCTGGAGCAGGTGGAGCGCGACACGGACCGCGACCACTTCATGAGCGCCGAGGAGGCGCGCGCGTGGGGGCTGATCGACCAGGCGCTCGTCCCGAAGAAGGCCTAAGCCCATGGCAACCAGGAAGACACCCCATCCGCCCGTCGGGCCGGTCTGCTCCTTCTGCGGGCGCAGCGCGGCCGACGGCGTGCTCGTCGTCCCGGCCGACCACGCCAGCATCTGCGAGGACTGCGCCGCGTCGGTGAACGAGTTCATCGCCGAGATCCACAAGGAGGCCGGCATGGCGCCGCAGCCGGGCGCCGCGCCCGCGAAGGCGAAGGGCGCGAAGAAGCCATCGCCGCCCGGGCCCGTGCCCGCGCCGCGCGAGATCAAGGCGTTCCTCGACAAGTACGTGATCGGGCACGAGGAGACGAAGAAGATCCTCTCCGTCGCCGTCCACAACCACTACCGCCGCCTCGAATCCGCCTCCGCGAAGACGAGCCCGGAGTTCGCGGACGTCGAGATCGAGAAGTCCAACATCCTCCTCATCGGCCCCACGGGCTGCGGCAAGACGCTCTTCGCCCGCACGCTCGCGAAGCTCCTGAAGGTGCCCTTCGCCATCGGCGACGCGACCACCCTCACCGAGGCCGGCTACGTGGGCGAGGACGTGGAGAACGTCGTGCGCTACCTCTGGCAGAACGCGGACGGCGACGTGGAGCTCGCCAGCCGCGGCATCATCTACATCGACGAGATCGACAAGATCGCCTCGAAGACGGACAACGTCTCCATCACGCGCGACGTCTCCGGCGAGGGCGTGCAGCAGGCGCTCCTCAAGATCCTCGAGGGGACGACCTGCCGCTTCCCGCCCAAGGGCGGGCGCAAGCACCCCGACCAGGAGTACATCGAGATCGACACCTCGAACATCCTCTTCATCGTCGGCGGCGCGTTCGTGGGCCTCGACCGCATCATCGCCGAGCGCCAGGGAAAGTCCGTCGTCGGCTTCCGCCAGGACGCGCCGGACTCCGCCGCCGCCGCGCCGCGCGATCCCGTCCGCCCCCTCGACGTGCAGCCCGAGGACCTCGTCAAGTTCGGCCTCATCCCCGAGTTCACGGGGCGCCTCCCGGTCATCACCTCGATGGGCGAGCTCACGGAAGACGACCTCGTGCGCGTCCTCACCGAGCCGAAGAACTGCCTCGTCAAGCAGTATCGCAAGCTCCTCGCGATGGACAACGTGGACCTCTCGTTCGAGCCGGAGGCCCTGCGCGCCCTCGCCCGCAACGCCCTCGCCCGCAAGACCGGCGCGCGCGGCCTGCGCGCGGCAATGGAGAAGATCATGACGGACGTCATGTACGCGGCGCCGGACGCCAAGACGGCCCGCTCCGTCGCCGTGACGGCCCAGATGGTGGAGGACGGGCTCGCATGACCGTCACCCTCCTGCGCGCCAAGCTCCACCGCATCCGCGTCACGGAGGCGTGCCTCGACTACGTCGGCTCCCTGACCGTCGACGTCGACCTGATGGAGGCCGCCGGCCTCTTCGCCAACGAGAAGGTCCTCTGCGCGGACCTGGAGAACGGCAGCCGCTTCGAGACCTACGCGATCCCCGGCCCGCGCGGCTCCGGCGTCTGCTGCCTCAACGGCGCGGCCGCCCACATGGGCAAGGTCGGCGACCGCCTCATCGTGATGGCCTTCGGGCAGTTCACGCCCGAGGAGGCCGCCCGGCACCAGCCCCGCGTCGTCTTCTTCGGCGAGGGCAACAGGCCCCGCCCGTGAGGTTTCCGCTTGTCCCCGCCGGGCTTCCTGTGCTATTCTTAAACGCATCATCAGAAAGGACCACGTCATGCAGACACCTGAAGAGTTCCTCGAATCGAACGGCCTGGCCACCGCCACGCTCGACCGCGCGGCGCTGATCGCCGCCTTCCAGAAGGAGATGGAGGCGGGCCTCGCGGGCGAGCCCTCCTCGCTGAAGATGATCCCCACCTACACCTCCCCCTACGGCGAGATCACGAAGGACGTGCCCGTGACGGTGCTCGACGCCGGCGGCACGAACTTCCGGGGCGCGACGGTGACGATCCCCTCCGCGGGCGAGATCAAGATCGAGCACGTCGAGAAGGGCGAGATGCCGGGCGCGAAGAGCTACGTCTCCGCCTACGACTTCTACGCCGTGCTCGCAAGCCACGTGAACCGCTGCCGCCCCTACGCCAAGGACGCCGCCATCGGCTTCTGCTTCTCCTACCCGGCCGAGGCCTCGGCCGACGGCGACGCGAAGCTCCTCATGTGGACGAAGCAGATCCAGGCCCCCGAGATCGTCGGCCAGTGGGTCGGCGCCGAGCTCGCCAAGCGCCTCGACCCGAAGCCCTCCAAGGTGCAGGTCGTGAACGACACGGTCGCGACCCTCCTCGCCGGCAAGGCCGCCGAGAAGCCGGGGCAGCAGTTCAGCGCCTACATCGGCTTCATCCTCGGCACGGGCACGAACGTCGCCTACATCGAGCGCAACGACGCGATCCGGAAGCTCACGAACCCGCCCCCCGGCGCGATGGCGGTCAACACCGAGTCCGGCGGCTTCGACAAGATCGCGCAGAGCGCGTTCGACGAGGCGATGGACCGCAAGACCTCCGACTGCGGCAGCCAGCGCTTCGAGAAGATGATCGCCGGCGCCTACCTCGGCCGCATCGGCCTGGAGGTGTTCAAGGCCGCCGCGCGCGCCGGCTTCTTCAGCGACCACGCGAAGGCCGCCGTCCTCGGCCTCGGCGCGCTGGAGAGCTACGACCTCGACAACTTCTGCGCGAAGTACGACAGCGGCAGCCCGAACCCGCTCGACAAGGTGTTCGCGGACGAGGCCGACCGCGCGATGGCGCGCCGCCTTGCGACGCCCGTCTTCGAGCGCGCGGCGATCCTCACCGCCGTCCACCTCGCCGCCTTCATCGTGAAGACCGGCGGCGGCACCGACCCGAACGCGCCCGTGTGCGTCTGCATCGACGGCTCCACCTACTACAAGACGCGCGTCGTCTCCTTCCCCGCCATCGTGAAGAAGGAGCTCGACGAAATGCTCGCCAAGCGCAACATCTCCTACGCCCTCACCGTCTGCCCGGACCACGCGCCGATGGTCGGCGCGGCCGTCGCGGCCCTCCTCAAGTAGGGGTTCGGACGGCCCGGACCGTCTTGCTTCGGCCGTCGTCCGCAAGGAGGACGGCCGGACTGCTCTAAGGTTTGGAATTCTGGAAGAACGCAGATGCTTCGCATACGCAGTTTTTGCGAAAAGGCATGTGGCTACGACGGCCCCTGCGGGGCCTACGCCACAATGCCTTTTCGCAAAGGTCTGCCTACCGTGCGGCGATGCATGTACGTTCGGCACGAACCGATTGTGGCGTAGGCCCCGCAGGGGCCGTCGTAGCCACATCGGTTCGTGCCGGATTCTGCGTATGCGAAGCATCTGCGTTCAAGAAACGATTGGCAATTGATTGGAAAGGTGTCGTGATGGAAGAGGAAGGGAACGAGATGGCGCGGCGGCTGGCGCGGATCGAGGACGCGCTGGACGCCGCGCTGCCGAAGGCGTCGGAACGCCCGGCCGCGCTGGGCGAGGCGATGCGCTGGGCCGTCGAGGGCGGCGGCAAGCGGATCCGCCCGCTCGTCTGCCTCGCCGCCGCCGAGGCGGTGGGCGGCGCGCTGGAAGACGCCCTCTTTCCGGCCTGCGCGGTCGAGCTGCTCCACTCCTACACGCTCGTCCACGACGACCTGCCGGCGATGGACGACGACGCGACGCGCCGGGGCCGGGCGAGCGTGTGGGCGAAGTTCGGCGAGGCGAACGCCATCCTCGCGGGCGACGCGCTGCAGGCGCTCGCCTTCGCGACGGCGGCCCGCGCGCCGCGCAACGTCCCCGCCATCGTCGCCGAGCTCGGCCGGCGCGGCGTCGGCGTCGTCGCCGGGCAGGTGGAGGACGTCGCCCAGTCCTCCGCCCCCGATCCCCTCTCCCTCTCCTTCGTCTACGAGCACAAGACGGCCGACCTCTTCATGGCGGCGGCGGCGATGGGCGCGCTCGCGGGCGGCGGCACGCCGGACCAGGTGGCGCGCCTGCGCGGCTTCGCGCGCGACCTCGGCCTTGCCTTCCAGTACGAGGACGACCTCCTCGACGGCGATGCGCCGCTCGCGCGCGAGGAGACGGAGCGCCGCGTGCGCGACCTCACCGCGCGCGCCGTCGCCGCCCTGGAGGGCCTGCCGGGCGACACGGCGTTCCTCGCGCAGCTCGCCGCGCGCCTCGCCCGCCGCACGCGCTGAGCCGCCCGCGCGCTTGACTTTTCCCTGCCGATAGTCCATAATTCACCCATTCCAAACTGTCACAAGGTCCATTCACAAGGTCCATGCAAGGAGCGTTCATGCAGAATCAGGAAGTCTACGACGAGCTGATGGCCAAGTTCGAGAAACTCTACGGCGTGAAGCCTGCGGCGGTGGCGTATGCCCCGGGGCGCATCGAGGTGCTCGGCAACCACACCGACTACAACGAGGGCTTCGTCTTCTCGGCGGCCATCGACAAGGGCACGTTCTTCGCGGTCGCCCCCTCGGCCGACACGGCGTGTACCCTCACGGCGGGCGACTTCATGGAGACCGTCTCCTTCGACATCTCGGACGTCAGGCCCGCCAAGGAGATGACCTGGCAGAACTACGTGACGGGCACCTTCAACTGGCTCTTCGACGGCGCGCCCGCCAAGGCCGGCCGCGGCTGGAAGGGCATGTTCCTCGGCAACATCCCGCTCGGCGCGGGCCTCTCCTCGTCCGCCGCGCTCGAAATGTGTACGGCCCTCGCGCTCTGCAAACTCTACGGCATCGAGAAGGACAGGACGACCCTCGCGAAGATCGGCCAGAAGGCGGAGCACACGTTCGCCGGCTGCCCGTGCGGCCTCCTCGACCAGGCCTCGTCGATGTTCGGCAAGAAGGGCGCTCTCGTCAAGAGCGACTTCCGCTCCAACACGTTCGAGACCGTGCCGCTCGGCGACCACGTCGCGTTCATGATGGTGAAGTCGAACGCGAAGCACGCGCTCGTGGACGGCGCCTACGCGAGCCGCCGCCAGGCGTGCGAGGACGCGGCGAAGTACTTCGCCGGCGTCCTGAAGCACCCCGTCACCCACCTCCGCGACGTCTCCTGCGCCGAGTGGATCCTCTACCGCGGCGGCCTCTCCGAGACGACGGCCAAGCGCGCCATCCACCCGATCGGCGAGGACGAGCGCGTGCTGCGCGGCGCCGCGCTGCTGGAGAAGGGCGACCTCGCCGGCTTCGGCTCGCTCATGTTCGACTCGCACGAGTCCAGCCGCTCCTGGTTCGAGAACTCCTGCGCGGAACTGGACACGATCGTCGACGCCGCCAAGGCGATTCCCGAAGTCCTCGGCGCGCGCCTCTCCGGCGGCGGCTTCGGCGGCAGCTGCTGCCTCCTCGTGAAGCCCGAGGCGGCCGACAAGATCGCCGCCGCGATCACGGCCGCCTACCGCACCGCCTACGGCGACGAGCCGACCTGCGCGGTCATCAAGCCGAGCGAGGGCGCCCATCTGGTTTAAGTGGTTAAGTAGTTAAGTGGTTAAGTGGTTAAGTTGGTTAAGTGGTTAAGTAGTTGAGTGGTTGAGTGGTTGAGTGGTCCAACAGGGCCCATGGAGACCGTTTAATGCTTTATTGCTCCGGCGATGAATTGTGGCGATTCCGTTGGGAGGGCGGCTGTCCCCAGCCGCCGTATGTGCGGCGCGTGAGGACACGCGCCCTCCCGCACGGTCAATCCATTTTGCCGCCGCTTCTC